>JALVZI010000382.1:6786-8427 GCA_027022125.1 Anaerolineae bacterium
GGGACGGCTGGCAGTGGGTTCAACAATTCGACAACTTGGTCGGTCACATCACCCGCCATAAACGGCTCGCGGCAATCGGCGCAGATTTCCGCAGGAACATCTTTTATAATGACAATCGTATGCTCAAAAATGAAGGGGATTGTGGCTTGTCCACGATACAGCGTTCCGCCGCACACCGGACAAATATTATTTTCGAGTTCGCCAATCATCATTCCACCTTTCACCGGAAGGAACATAAACCGTTACCACCAGCAACCTATCATTCGCCGTATCAATGGCAATCACACAATGAACTGGACGCTCGTCAGGCAATACTCCCAGCGTCAAACAGTCAGGCAACGGACGGTGTCCTTCAGGATAATCTTCGATAATCTCTCCATCAATTAACGCCTTTTCCACATCACTGCGGCGCAATCCATCATTCACCAGTTCAATAATAGCGTGTCGTGACCACAGTATCTTTTGAGTTTCGCCGTACCCTAAACTTTCTGTGGCTTTTTGTTGAATGAAGGTTTGTTTTTGCAATAAATCCATCGCAATTTCTCTCGATGATGCCGTTGATGTAAAATAATTGTACAGATATTCTATCGATTGGTCAATACCATTGAACCCGAAACCGATTTCTACCCTCCCCCAACTTTTGGCGCGGTGGAACACCGACCCGCGTTTTATGGACTGTGTGACCGAGTGGCGCACGCTCCCCGCCATACCACCGACGTTCGGCGCGTGGGACGCGGCACTCGACGCGCGGGTGGTTGACGCCTTCCGCGCGCAGGGCATCGAACGCCCGTACAGCCATCAGGCGCAGGCAATTTCTGCCGCGCTGAACGGCAAACATGTGGTGATGGTCACCGGCACGGCAAGCGGCAAAACACTCGGCTATAACGCTCCCGTCCTGCACACCCTGCTGAACGACCCCGCCGCCCGCGCACTCTACCTTTTCCCCACCAAAGCGCTGGCGCAAGACCAGATGGTCGCTTTCAACACGCTGACCACTCCGCTCGGCAAGTCTGCCCCGTCCGCCGCGACCTACGATGGCGACACGCCGCAATCCGCCCGAAAAAAACTGCGCTCCGGCGCGCGGGTCATCATTTCCAATCCCGATATGCTGCATGGCGGCATTTTGCCGCACCATCCGCGCTGGCGAAAATTTTTCGCCAACCTGCGCTACATCGTCATTGACGAAATGCACACCTATCGCGGCGTGTTCGGCAGTCATTTTGCAAATGTGCTGCGCCGGTTGCACCGCATTTGCAATTTTTACGGCGCATCGCCGCAATTCATCGGCGCATCGGCGACCATTGCCAACCCTTTCGAACACGCCATCGCCCTGCTCGATTTGGCAGAACCCCACCGGCTGGAAATCGTCACCGCCGACGGCGCACCGCGCGCCAAAAAGCACATCATCTTTTACAACCCGCCCATCATTGATGAAACGCTCGCTATGCGGCGCGGGGTGGTGGTCACGGCGAACAAAATCGCCCGCGAATTGCTGGCGGCGGGCGCGCAGACCGCCGTTTTTGCCCGCAGCCGTTTGACGGTGGAAGTGCTGCTGACCTACCTGCGCGATTTTGCCGCCGAGCAGGGTTGGGCGGCGAACAGTGTGCGCGGCTATCGCGGCGGTTATCTGCCCACCGCGCG
>JALVZI010000383.1 GCA_027022125.1 Anaerolineae bacterium
GTGGTGGTTTCGGAGCGGTCGCCGCCGGCATCACCCTGAGCCAATTGCAGTTCATCGAGCATACCGAGTTCATCGAAGATGGTGGTGGCGCGGAAATGGCAGTCAATCGCCCACGCCGATTGCCCGGCGCGGTCGTACAATTTCCGCAAAATGAGGTACACGCGCGCCAAATCGGGGCGGGCGCGAATCTGCCGCAAAATGACCGATGCCTCTATCAAATGGGCTTCGACGGCAGTCCAATCGGGGTTCGGCAGCAGCGACAAGGCTTCGGCGCGCAGACGGGCGGCAGTGGCTTTCGCCCAGCGGTCATCCGCCTCGGCGATGATGGGGTCGGTTTGCGTCAGTTGGTACAGCGCGCGGCGGGGACGGTTCGCCAAAATGAGTGATTCCGCCAAAAAGAGGTGCGACACATGGGTAAACAACCGGTAATTTGCGGCTTGCGCCTGTTCCAACACTTCGGCGATGATGTCCGCACCGGCATCGGGTTGTCCCAATTGCGCCAGCGCACGCCCGTGCAAACTTTTCGCCATAAAACAATACGATGAAAACCCGTCCGGGCTGTCTTGGGACGTTACCTGCATGGCAGTATCCAAACAGCCCACCCAGTGCTGCCGCTCGGCATACACAAACGCCAGATTCATTTTCGCCATGGCGATGGCTGACCTGCTATCGGCGTTTTCGGCGAGTTCCAACCCGCGCCGCGCCGCATCGAAAGCGCGCTGCCACGCCCCCACCCGCGCATAAGCCACCGCCAGATAGCCGTAAATGGCGGGCAAATCGGGGGGCGGGTTGATGGAGTCATCCAATTTTACATATCGCAGCAGGTAGGCGATGGCGTCATCATACGTGCCCAGCGCAATACCCACCCGTCCGAGCATTCGCAGGGCGGCGTGCAGCAACGGGGTATCGTTCCGCTCTTCGGCATTGCGCAGCAGTCGCCGGGCGTAATCTTCTGCCAAACGGCTTTGGTTGCGCAGCCACAGCAACTGCGCGCTCCGTCGAAAAATGCGCCCCAGCCGAGTTTCGTCCCGCACGGAAAGCGCCAGCCGTTCCGCTTCGCGCAGAATAGGCAGGGCGCGGTCAATTTCGCCGGAAAAAGCATAGGCGGTCGCCAGTTGCAGATTCAAGTCCACCCGTTCGATGCGGTGGGCTTCGCTGTGTGCCGCTTCGTGGCGCAGCAGACGCATCGCCTGCACGCCAAACTCCCGCGCATCGCCATACGAGCGCACCGCCAGCGCCATTTCTCCCGCGCGGATGAGATATGGCAGGGCGCGCTGCGGCTGGTCGGAATTGGAGAAATGGTGTGCCAGCCGCGCAGGATGGTTCATTTCCGGCGCATTCTGCTGCACCAGCGATTCGGCAATTTTGCGGTGGATGAGCCGCCGCCGGGCGCGACTCAACTCGCGGTATGCCACTTCCCGAATTTTATCGTGACTGAAATCGTATCCGTTGGCGCGTTCGACCACCAACCCCTGCGCCAGCCAACTTTCCAAAATCGAAACCACCTCCGTTTCGGGCAGGTCGCTGGCGGCAGCCAACACACGATAATTGAAAGTACGCCCGATTGCCGCCGCCATCGCCAGCAGTTGGCGGCTGGTTTCGCCGAGACGGTTCAGCCGCGCTTCGATGACCAGTTTGATACCGGCGGGCATTGTGCCCACACCGGTGGGAATTTCCGATTTGGCGGGCAGGCGGTGGCGGTCTTTCGCCGGCAGGTTGAACCAAGCGTTGACCATTTCAATGATGAAAAATGGATTTCCTTCCGTTTCTCGATACAACCGGCTTAAAATTTGGGACGGCGGTTGGGGTGTGTCCAGCAAAAATCCGGCAAGTTGGCGCGTTTCTTCCGGCGAAAATCGGGTCAGCGGGATGACGGTGGTTTCTTTATTTTGCAGTTTTATGCCATCCAGAATTTTCTGCGCGGCGGGCGACAGATATTCGCGCTGGTATGTGCCGATGACCAGCAGCGGTGCGCGGCGACTGCGCCAGCCGATGTGCGCTAAAAATTGCCATGTGGCTTCGTCTGCCCAGTGCAGGTCTTCCAAAACAAGCGCCAGCGGTGTCGATTCGGCGGCGGCGATGTGCACACAACAGCGACCCATTTCCTCCACCAGATTCTCGCGGCTCGGCATTGCGGCGGGGACGGGGGGCAGTGCCGGTTGCAGCGCCGCCGCTTCGGGGAAAACCGCCAGCAGGCTGTGCCACCACACGGGCGGGTGCGACAGTTCCAATTGCGCCAGATGCGTTTTTCCGTTTTGCAGCGCATCCACCAGCGGATGGTAACTTATCATCGTTTCAAATTCGCGCGATTGTCCGACCATAACCCGCACCTGTGCCGCGTTGGCAGCCAACCATTCTCGAACCAACCGCGTTTTGCCGACGCCGCTTTCGCCGCACACAAACAACAGTTGCCCGCGCTGCTGCTGTGCATCGAGCAGAGCGCGGTCGAGCCGGGCAATTTCCGCGCGGCGGGCGATGAACGGCGGCTGGTTGGTTTCGATGGCGGGGGGGATGGTTTGCAGCGTGTGCCATGCCGTCACTTCCGGCGACGGTTGGGCG
>JALVZI010000384.1 GCA_027022125.1 Anaerolineae bacterium
GGGTGAGCAGGGGGTGGGTGCGCGGGCGGGTGACGCTGCTCAAATCGGTGTCGGGGTCAACGGTGATGAAATAGTCGCTGTATGGCGGTTCGCCGCGTAAAAAAGCGCGGAACCAGTTGCTTTGGACGGAAATATGGTTGATGACCGCATCGAACATCAGCCGGAAATTTTGGCGCAAGGCGTGAATATTTTCCCACGTGCCCATTTCCGGGTTTACTGCCAGATAGTCGGTAATGGAAAATCCGTCATCGGAGGAATACGGGAAAAACGGCAGCAGATGCACGCTGCTGATGATGCCCGCCAGATGTTCGCCGAGCACGTCTGCCAGCGTTTGCAGGGTGGCTTCGCCGGGGGCTTGGATTTGGTCGCCATAGGTAATGAGAATGGAGTCTTTTTCCGAAAGGGTCTGCGGGCGTTCCGGCAATTGAAATTCGGGGTGACGCGCGACAAACGCGCCCAACTCTTCTGTCAGTGTGACGAAAATATCGGGCGCGGCGTCACCGTACAGCACGTGCAGATGGGTTAAAATGCTGTTTGCCAGTGTTTTCGACAATGAAAATGTGGATGTTTGGCGCATAAATTGTGTTTAACCTTTTACACCGCCCGCCGAGAGTCCTTCGGAGAGATACCGTTGCAATCCGAAAAACAGGATGACGATGGGCAGGGTCATCACGGTGGATGCCGCCATAACCACGTTCATCTGCGGGCTGGGGTCGTTGAAAATGGTGTTGATTTTGATGGGAATGGTGAACAAATCGTGGCTGTTCAAAAAAACGAAGGCGTATAAAAATTCATTCCACGCAATCATAAAGGTGTAAATTCCCACCGAAACGAGCGCGGGCACGGCAAGCGGCAGCACGATGCGCCAAATAACATCGAACCGGCTGCAACCGTCAATCAGTGCGGCTTGTTCAATTTCGCTGGGGATGGTGCGGAAATAGTTGGAAAGCATATACATTGCCACAGGCAGGGTTTGCGCCAGATATGTCAGCACCAGAATGGAGAGGTTGTCCTGAATTTCGATGCCCGTCCAACGGCTGACTTCCGCCAGCATAGCAAACAACGGGATAATGAGCAAAACGCCGGGGAAAAGATAAATCATCAAAATGCTGTTGAGCATAAAGTTTTTCCCTTTGAATTGCAGACGCACGATGGCATACGCGCCGAGCGTGGAAAGCAGCACGGCGAGAATGGAGGTCGGCAGGGCAACTTTAACGCTGTTCAGCACATTTTTGCCGAAGTCCTGATAGCGGTCCCACGCGGGGTTGAACAGTTGCTGGTAGGCATCGAGCCGCCATTCGTGGGGCACCCACACCGGGGCGCGCCCGGAAATTTCCACCCCGCTTTTGAATGATGAGGCGAACATCCAGTAGAAGGGGAAAACCACCGATGTGACGAAAACCAGCAGCCCCATCCAGAAGAAAAAGCGTCCCCACGTAAAATTGCGGGCAACATAATCAATTACGGACATTTTTTCGGTGCGTGCAGTCATTTTTCGGCTCCCCGTTTAATCTGCGTCAATGTTTTTCATTACAAAACCGATATAAAAAATCATAAAGACAATCAGCATCACCAGCAGAATCATTGAGGTGGCAGCGCCTTTGCCAAAATTGAACAGTTTGAAACTGAATTCGTAGGTGAGGATGGGCAATACTTTTGTGCCGAACCCGCCGCCGGTGAGCAGAAAGATGTCCTCAAATTTGTTGAAAGTCCAAATCAGACGCAGCAGAAAAATCGCGCCGAGCACATATCGCAGTTCTGGCAGGGTGATGTACCAGAATTGCGCCCACGATTTTGCGCCATCCACCGAGGCGGCTTCGTATAGACTTTTGTCGATGGCTTGCAACCGCGCCAGAATCATCAGCATAGCGAACGGAAAATACCGCCAGCCATCGAAAAGAATGACCAGCACCAGCGCCCAGCCGCGCTGTGCCAAAAAAGCAATCGGCGTTTGGATAATATTGGCGGAGGTGAGCAGGTAGTTGACGACACCGGACGGTTTCGGGTCGAGCATCCAGCGCCAGACGAATGCCACACTGACAATCGGCGCGATGTATGAAAAGAGGAACAGCGCCCGCAGTGCGCCGCGCCCTTTGAAGGGCTGGTTCAGCAGCAGAGAGGCAATCAGCCCCAGAAAAACCGCCAGAATGGTCGCCGTGAAAGAATAGACGACGCTGGTGAGTGCCGCGCCCATATTGGTGATGTCGTGATATTTAAAGGCGAAATCGTTAAAAACTTTAATGTAGTTGGCGAACCCGACATACGGCGCGTGAAAAACATCGTTGAGATTGCTCAACCCCACATTACGAAAACTAATCCAAATGCTGAAAATGGCGGGGAACAGCACCAAGCCGAACACGATAATCGCCGTGGGCGAGATGAGCAGCCACGCGAACCGCGCTTCTTTGGCTTGCATAGAGTTGAATTTTCTCGTGCGGGTGGATGTGGTCATAAAACGCTCCTTCTCGGTGGGGAGGGAATTGGAGATTAGAGATTGGTTAATTGGTCATTGGGAATTTATGGATATTTCAATTTCATAGTGTATTGACG
>JALVZI010000385.1 GCA_027022125.1 Anaerolineae bacterium
GTGTTCGGGCTGACGCTGGCGCAGCGGCGCAACGATGCGGTGATTGACCGCAATCTGCTGACCAATATCGTTTCCGGGCAGAAATCACTGCCCGAAAGCGCCATCCGTGATTTGTTGGTGGCGACCATCGCCCTGAAATATACCCAGTCCAACTCGGTCTGTTTCGCGCTGGACGGGCAGGTCATCGGGCTGGGCGCGGGACAGCAGTCGCGCATTCACTGCACCCGTCTGGCGGGCGACAAAGCCGACAATTGGTGGCTGCGCCGACATCCGGCGGTGCTGGGCTTGCAATTCAAGCCGAACACCCCGCGCGCCGTCAAAAGTAACGCCATTGATTTGTATATTTCCGGGCAAATGGGAGAAAAAGAACGCGCCGCATGGCTGGAAAATTTCGCGGTGGAACCGCCGCCATTTTCCGCCGAAATGAAAACCGAGTGGCTGGCGCAACTGCGCGGTGTGTCGCTCAGCTCCGATGCGTTCTTCCCGTTTCGGGATAACATTGACCGCGCCGCGCGCAGCGGGGTGCAATTCGTGGTGGAACCGGGCGGCTCCGTGCGGGATGAAGACGTCATCCGCGCCGCCGATGAATATGGGATGACCCTCATTTTCAGCGGCGTGCGGTTGTTTCATCATTGATACATCAAGCAGAGTAGCAAGGTAGCAGGGTTGCAATCACCATTGGTCATTTCGCTGTTTGCCATTCGCTCATTCGCGTGCAAAACGTAGGGGCGACCTTTATGGTCGCCCGCAACAGGGCTAAAAATACAGTAACAAGCGTAGGGGCGGCTCGCGAGCCGCCCCTACGGATTTTAGCGTCGTTTTCCTGAAAAACCAACCGAATTTCCCGGTTTCGTAGGGGCATATTGTAGCGTACCCCTACGTTTGTTTGAAGTAAATCTCTGTATAGTTACGATTACAATTGCGAGAGCAGTTTGTTGTATGCTTCGTGAGACCCAACCCAAAACCAGATGATGGTATTGCCATTTTTCAACCCCACGGCACGGTAGTTGCGTGTTATTCGCACCGAAAAATGGGTTGTGTGGCGTGAACCTGTTTGAAATGTAAACTCGGGTGGTACGGGTCGCGCTGAAATTGCCGAAAGGTATCGGTGGCTTTTTGCCGGATGTGCGCGGGGAGAGATTCAAACGTTTTGCGGAAACGTTTTGTGGTGTGGGATTTCATTCTGCATCGAAAGTGAAGGGCTGTGTTTTGCCGGTGTTATATTCAGCAGCGGCTTCTTTTGCCAGCATTTCCAATTGACGGGCTGAATTTGCGAACAACTCATCCCACAATTCTTCCGACCGGAGTTCTGCCAAAATCCAGTTGGCAAACAGATTTTGTTCGGTTTCTGGTAATTTTGAAGCTTCGGCGAAGGCTTTTTTCAGAAGTTCCGTCATTTTTCGCTCCCAATTCTGGGAGAGAGTGTATCCATTTTGGGCAGTTTGTCAACTCATTTTTGAGGCGCGTCCGCCAGCATTTCACGGGCAGATTGGCGGGTGGTGTCCGATAGTGTGCCAAGCATTTGCGCCAGTTCGTCCACCCGCGCTTCGCCGGTGAGCGGGGCAACCGTGGTGGTGGTGCGCTCGCCGACCGTTTTTCGCACATGGAAATGGGTGTCGCCGAAAGCGGCAATTTGCGGCAAATGGGTGATGCACAGCACTTGATGGTTGGTGCTGTGTGCCAATCCCGCCAATTTTCTGCCGACCACTCCGCCGATGCGCCCGCCGATACCTTGGTCAATCTCATCGAAAATCAGGGTGGGGGTGTCGTCTGCGCGGGCGAGAACGGTTTTCAGCGCCAGCATCAACCGGCTGGTTTCGCCGCCGGAGGCGATTTTCACCATCGGTTTCAGCGGTTCGCCGGGGTTGGGGGCAATAAAAAACTCGATGCGGTCAATGCCCGTTTCATCGCAGGCAAACGTTTCATCGCCGACAAAGACACCGTTTTCTGCCGGTGTGCGCTCCAAATTGACGAAAAATCGGGTGCGTGCCATGCCGAGCGCCTGCAATTCGGTTTCGACGCCGCGAGCCAGCGCATCGCCCGCTTTGCGCCGCGCCGCCGACAGGTCTGCTGCCAGCGCGCCCAATTCGTGCCGCAGGTCGGTTTCGCGGGCTTGCAGTTCCGCCATCCGCTCCTCCGAATGGGTGATGGAATCGAGTTCCGCCTGCGCCTGCTTGCCAAATGCCAAAATTTCTTCAATGCTGTCGCCGTATTTTCGTTTGAGCAGGTATATCAACCCCAGCCGCTCTTCCACTTCCTGCAATCGTTCCGGACTGAACTCGATATTTTCAGCATAATTTTGCAGTTGCCCCGCCAAATCTTCCAATTGATACACAATCGAGTCTGCCAAATCCGAAATTTCCTGCGTGCTGTCATCAATCCGCAGCAGCGATGACAGCGCCCGCGCCACTTCGCCGAGTAAATCACCGGCGGCGGGCTGCTCGTCGCTGCCTTCCACCAGCAGCCGGTACGCTTCGCCCGCCAGTTGGCTGATTTTTTCGGCGTTTGCCAGCCGGATGCGCTCGGTATTCAGGTCGTCTTCTTC
>JALVZI010000386.1 GCA_027022125.1 Anaerolineae bacterium
CCGGAGCGCAAATTGCAAACTTGCCGGAAAGCGGTTGGGGAAAATTGAGGTTTTGTGGTCGAAGGGGATGCCGTGCAGGGTGAAATCCACCAGCCGGTCGCGGCGATTGGGGTTCGGTTGCACGGCGGGCAATTGGGCAAAAATGTGCTCGATACCCTGTGCCGACCAAAAATTGAACCAGCGATTGGCGGCGTAATTGAAAAAGTCGCGGGGGTTGGTGTCGGCGGGGCATTGGGCGCGCGCCTGCGTTTTCAGCGCATCCCAAGTGGGGGTGCGATACACAAATCGTGTCGCGGCATCCCACGCATCGCCCTGCTTGCGTCCCCACGGGGCAAACGGCTCGGCGGTGCGTTTTTTCAGTTCGGTTTCCAGCGCAAGCAAATCAATTTCGGGCATTAAAATTGGCACACAGATAGCACGGATATAACGGATTTTCACGGATTAAAATAGTCCACAGATATACACAGATAAACACTGATTTTCTATTTTTCAGTGAACTGATTGAACCTTTTTGCCGGTGCACAAAAATTACCGCAACCAACTCTGATTCTTGGTTATGTCATTCCCGCGAAAGCGGGTATCCATCATTTTCTGCTGTGGATTCCGGATAATTTCCTGCGGAAATTTCCGGAATGACATTTAAAATCCGAAAAATCTGTCACACAAAAAGTTTCAACAAGTTTAGTGAATATCTGTGCCCATCTGTGTTCATCTGTGGACTGAATCCTGCCCTGTGGGTCATTAACACCATATCTCATACATCAATGGATTGAATCGAGCAGCACATCCAGCGCCTGCTGGTCCCATTCGGCGGTGCTGCCCTGCGCCAGCAGCAGAACCCGTCCGTTCTGCACATTGAACAGCGCACTCACCTGCCGGTACGGCGTGCCCACCCCGTTTTCGCCTTTGCGATAGGTCAGCGTCACTTCCTGCCCGTTCACCGTGCGCGTTTCCACATCGTCAAGCGTCAGTTTCAGCGATTGAAATGCCGATTGCTGCTGCAACGCGCCTTCAATCTGTTTTTGCAGGGTTTTTTGGTCAATATCACCGTCGGCGGGAACTTTTATCAAAAAGATGACCATCCCGTCCGGTTCGGGTGGGTTGGGCGCGATGGCGAGCATATCCATCCCCATCAACCGCATCCCGAACATTTCGGAATAGCCCACGGGCAGCGTGTAACTGGCAATTTCCGAGCCCAACTGCGCGGCTTCGGTGGGGTCGGTGACCATTGCCCGGTCAATCGACCACATGCCCATCAGTGCCACGCCACCGCAACACACACACGCCATCAGCAAAACCAGCGCGATGGCAATGGCAATTTTTATCCGACTTCTGTCCATACCGGTGTTAATCCTTATAACAATACAGGGCAACGGGAAAAACGCCCTTCGATACGCGGTTCGCGGGGCGAACCGCTACTCAGGATGCGTTTTTCCCTGCCGATTTCATCCTGAGTAGCCCGCAGGGCGTATCGAAGGGGAAATCGGCAAGATACCACTGTACTCTGAATAGTCTAATCCTTCTCATATGGAATACCGTCGGCGGCAGGCGCGATGGCGCGTCCCACCACCCCGGCGAGCACAATCATAGTGATGATATATGGCGCCATCAGCAAAAATTCGGAGGGGAAACCGGGGATGAGAATTTGGATTTTCTGCTGGAATGAATCGGCGAACCCGAACAGCAGCGACGCGCCCAGCGAGCCGATGGGCGTCCACTTGCCGAAAATCATCGCCGCCAGCCCGATGAACCCGCGTCCGGCGGTCATCGCTTCATCAAACTGCCCCACCCGCCCGATGGTGAAATATGCGCCGCCCAATCCGGCAATCATCCCACTGAGGGTGATGTTGATATAGCGAATTTTAAACACATTCACGCCGAGCGTGTCGGCGGCTTTGGGGTGTTCGCCCACTGCGATGGTGCGCAGACCCCAGCGGGTGTAAAACAGGGTGATGTGCAGTGCAATCAGCACGATAAACATCAGGTACGGCAGCACATTCACCGAAAACAGAATGGGTCCAATCACCGGAATGGCGCTCAGCACCGGAATTTGGATGGGCGGGAAGATTTGCGAATGGTTGAATTTATCGTTGATATTCGGGTCGATGAAAAAGCGTTTGACCACAAAACCGGTGATACCGGTCGCTAAAATGTTGATAGCCGTGCCGCTGATGATTTGGTCAACTTTAAATTGAATCGCCATCACACCGTGCAGCAACCCCAGCACGCCGCCGGTGATGATACCCGCCACCATTCCCAGCCACAGCGAGCCGGTGGCGCTGGCAACCACCACCGACACCAGCGCCGCCGCCAGCATCATCCCTTCGATGGCGATATTGATGACTGCCGCGCGCTCGGCGATGACGCCGCTGAACGCACCCAGCGCAATCGGTGTGGCGCGCACCAGTGTGGCTTGCAGCATGCCCACCATATTGAACGATTTGTCTCTGGCAGCCCACGCCAAAAACGCCAGCACAAACAATCCGAACACGATACCGAACATTGCGCCGATGGATTTATAGCCGCGCGCCAGTTGCCAGCCGCCCATAAACAGCGCAATCAATCCCAGCGCATACAGCACCGGCTGCGTCGGGAAAATCAAATCGGGGATTGTGGGCGCGTTGGATGCGAATCCGGGGTTCATCCCGAAGGTGGTCAACTGCCCCGGTTTCGATTCAAACGCGAAAAACCAGATAATCAGAATACCCACCAGCAAAAATATCACGCCGAAAATCGTCCGCCGCCGTTTTTCAGAGGTGGACAATATCAGTTTTTGAGATGCTGCTGCTACACTCATATATCACTCCGCTAATCAATGAGTAATTATCAATGAACAATGAGCAAAATTGATAATTATTCATTGTTCATTTTTCATTGATAATTGATAATTGAATCCTACGACCCCCAACCACGGGTGATGACCGTTTTTTCTTCTTCGCCGGTGGCTTTCAAGCGGAAGAGCCAGCGGATAATTTCCGGGGCGGCGATGAAAACGATGACCAGCGCCTGAATGGTGGTGATGATGTCAATGGGAACCTGCGCCAGCGATTGCATACTGGTTGCGCCGCTGCGCAGCGTGCCGAACAGCAACGCCGCCAGCACCACCCCCAGCGGATGGCTTTTGCCCAACAACGCCAGCGCGATACTGTCGAACCCGTAACCCGGCGAAAACCCTTCCGCCAAAAAATGGTTCAGTCCCAGCACTTCATTCGCGCCGGCAAGCCCCGCCAATGCCCCGCTGATACCCATCGCGATGACGATATTCCGCGCCACACTCATACCGCTGTATTTGGCGGCATTCGGGTTCGCCCCAACGGTTCGCAGTTCAAAACCGATGGTCGTTTTGTACAGCAGCCACCACACAAAAATGACCGCCAGAATTGCCACAATCAACCCGGCGTGCAATCGCAGCGGCGGACCGAAAAATGTCGGCAGGTATGCGCTTTCCAGCACAAACGGGCTGACAGGTTTCCCCGCGCCGGGTCGCTGCATCGGACCGCGCAACAGCCACGACATCAGCCGGAAAGCAACATAGTTCATCATAATGGTATTGATAACTTCGTGTGCGCCCGTTTTCGCCTTTAAATAGCCGGGAATGATACCCCAAAATGCCCCGCCGACCATACCGCCAATCAGCGCAATCGGCAGATGCAGCACGGCGGGCAATCCGGTTAAACTGTAACCCAGATATGTGGAGAGCGCCGCGCCGATGGCAATTTGCCCCTCTGCGCCAATGTTGAACAACCCCGCCTGAAAACCGAGTGCCACTGCCAGCCCGGCGAAAATATACGGGATGGACGTGACCAGACTTTCGGTGATGGGACGCATCGCCTCGCGGAAAGCCAGCCAGTTGCCATCCTGAACGGCGGCACGCCAACCTTCGGCTATCCGCTGCGGGTCGCCGATGGAACCGATGAACAATGCTCGATATGCCTGCCACACTGCCCGACCGGCGGCTTCAAACACAAAAAACGGTCGGTCGGAAAAAGTGAGCACAATTGCCACATTTCCCGCCTCCAAATTCGGGGCACGATTTTTGGCACGCTCGAAATCAATCTGAGTTTCGCGGTCGGTGATTTCTTTTACCACTTCGCGGTAAATGTAACTGTTGCCCCGTTTAAAAGCCAGATAATCGCCAATTTGCAATTCATTTTTGTGGAATTTCAGTGCGGTTTGCAAATCAATTTGCGATGACGGGTCAACTTCGCCGCTGGGAACCACCAACCACGGATTGGGAGACAATCCCCGCAGTACCACCGGGTCGGAAATGGCGACCATCACGCCGCCCAACAGCAAGCCCACCACCACCGCCAACAGCGGGATGAGCATGGTGCGTCCGGCGCGCCGCCAGAAACCGTTACCATTTCTTTCTTTTGTCGCTTTCTTTTTTTCGTCAGCCACGCTTGAGACTCCAAAATAGTTAATTTGCGAATGAGCGAATGAGCGAATGAGCGAATTTGCAAATATCACTCATTGTTCCATTATTCATTATTCACTATTCACTATTCACTGCGAAACTGCCGCAGGATGTAATCGTGAAAACGGGGCACATCCACCGCTGCGGCAATTTTTGCCCACTGACCACTGCCGGGGGCGTGAACCGTCTGCCCCGCGTTGAAACCGGTGTCAACCACCGCCACTTCCATTTTGCGGAAAGTGATTGCCTGCGGACAGCCCAGATAACCCGTCGCCAGCGTATCCCACATATGATACAGATAATCCACGTGCGGCAGGGTATTGATGGTTGTTGCCCAGAATTGCCCCGCCAAATTTGACAGCAGATGTTCCCGTTGCTGCGCCAGTCGTCGCAGAAAATTGAGCGTGACCGGCACGTGATTGGTGGCATCCAGCGGGAAGAGCGTCAGCGGCAATTGCATTTCCAGCAATTTTCGCGCCGAAACGGGGTCCCAAAACACATTCCATTCCGCGCTGCCGTCGTGGGCAAAAGTGCGAACATTGCCCGGTACATCGAATGCGCCCGCCATCCACACCACTTCGGCGATATTTTGCCGCAATTCGGGATGCGCGGTCAGTGCCGCCGCCAAATTCGATGCGGGTCCGGTCATCAGCACAGTGACCGGCTCGGTTGCCGCCGCCAGTTGTTGCGCCAAAAATTCTCGCGCGGGCACAGATGCCAGCGGCAGCGCATCGAGCGGATGCGCCAGCATTTCCGGCAGAGCGTTGATGATGCGCGGTTGGGCGCGCCATTCGGCGGGAAAAGCGTTGATGCCGTGCAAATCACCGGCGGCGATGCGCACATCATCCCGCCCGCAAATGGCGAGAATTTTCGCGGTGGCTTCCGCCGCCCAATCGAAATAGCAATCGGCGGGGGTAATTGCCACCCCGCGCAATTCGATGTGCGGCATGGTCAGCAGTAGCATCAGCGACAGCAGGTCATCCACCCCGCCATCGTGATCCATCAAAACCGGTTTTGTCATTACTACTGTGCCACCACTGCCGATGGCGGCATATCTTTCGGCATTGCGCCCGCCATCAACAGCCCCAACTGTTCTTTGGATATATCTGCGGCATTGACCACCGCCACAATTTTACCTTCAAACATCACCGCGATGCGGTCGGACAGCGCGCGGATTTCGTCCAATTCGGTTGAAACCAGCAAAATTGCCGTGCCGCTGTCGCGCTGCTCGATGATGCGGCGGTGGATGTATTCGATGGAACCGACATCCAGCCCGCGCGTCGGTTGAGAGGCGACGAGCAATTTGTTCGGGCGAGAAAATTCGCGCGCCACAATAACTTTCTGCTGGTTGCCGCCCGACAGCGTTCCGGCGGTGGCATAAATGCTGGGGGTGCGCACATCATATTCTTTCACCCGCTTTTCCGCCGCTTCGATGATTTTTTCTTCATCCATCACCACCCAGTGGGCAAACGGCGGGCGATAGTAGGTGTTCAGCACCATATTATCTTTGATGGGGTAACTGAGCACCAGCCCGTCGCGCTGACGGTCTTCCGGCACGTGTCCCACACCCATTTCGGTGACGGTGCGCGGGGTGGCGTTGGCAACTTCTTTGCCCAGCAGACGGATGGAACCGGTGTAAACCTGCCTCATCCCGGTCAGCGCTTCGACCAATTCGGTTTGCCCGTTGCCCTGCACCCCGGCGATGCCCAGCACTTCACCCGCGCGCAGGGTGAATGAAACCCCATCCACCGTGACATTTTCGCGGTCGTCTTTCACCACCAAATCGCGCACAGACAGCACCGGTTCCTGCGGAACCGCCTCGCCTTTTTGCACGGTCAGTTCCACCGCACGCCCGACCATCAATTCCGCCAGCGACTGCTCGGTGGATTCTGCCGGCGTGACGGTGGCAACGGTTTTTCCGCGCCGCAGCACGGTGATGCGGTCGGCAACCGCCAGCACTTCTTTTAATTTGTGGGTGATGAAAATAATGGAAATCCCTTTATCCACCAGCGATTGCAGAATTTCAAACAGGTCTTCCACTTCCTGCGGGGTCAGCACCGCCGTCGGCTCGTCCAAAATGAGAATATCGGCGTTGCGATAGAGCACTTTAATAATTTCGACTCGCTGCTGCACACCGACGGGCAAATCTTTGATGTAGGCATCGGGGTCAACATCCAGCCCGTGCTGGGCGGAAATTTCCCGGATTTGGCGGGCGACGGTGCGTTTGTCGAGAAAAACGCCGCTTTTGACGGTTTCCTGCCCCAGCATCACATTTTCGGTGACAGTCAGCACGGGAACCAGCATAAAATGCTGGTGAACCATCCCAATTCCCTGAGAGATGGCATCGGTGGGACCGTGAATTTCGGCGTGTTTGCCACGGATGAAAATTTCGCCTTTGGTGGGTTTATACAACCCGTACAAAATATTCATCAGCGTGGTTTTTCCTGCGCCGTTTTCGCCCAACAGCGCGTGAATTTCGCCCGGCATCAGCGTTAAATTGACGTTATCGTTTGCCAATACGCCCGGAAACTGTTTGGTGATTCCGCGCAATTCAAGAACGGGAATATCAGGCATAAAAAACCTCTTCTTGGTTGGTTATTGGTTGATTAGAGATTGGAGATTGGCAACCAATCACCAATAGCTAGGGCGTGTTGACGTTTTGTTCTCAGCGGGAAAAGCGCATCCTGAGTAGCGGTTCACTGCGTGAACCGCGTATCGAAGGGCGTTTTTCCCTGCCGATTTTCACCCTTCGATACGCCCTGCGGGCTACTCAGGATGAAAAATCGGCAAACGTCAACAGAACCTAATCAACCAATCTCCAATCGTCCATCAACCATTCAACGCTTTTAACTGCTCTGCTTGATAGTGGTTGATGAGCGCATCGATAAACTCATCAATATCGCCATCTAAAATGGCGGGCAGGCGGTGGCTGGTGTAGCCGATGCGATGGTCGGTGACGCGAGTTTGCGGGAAATTGTAAGTGCGAATTTTCTCGCTGCGGTCGCCCGTGCCAACCTGCGAGCGCCGCGCCGCGCCGAGTTCCGCCTGCTGGCGCTGCTGTTCCATATCATACAATTTCGCCCGCAAAATGGATATCGCCTTAATTTTATTCTGCAACTGGCTTTTTTCGTCCTGACAGGTCACGATGATACCGGTGGGAATGTGTGTCAATCGCACGGCGGAATCTGTGGTGTTCACGCTTTGCCCGCCGGGTCCGCTAGAGCGGAAAATATCAACGCGGATTTCGTTGGGGTCAATTTCCACTTCCACATCTTCCATTTCCGGCAGCACGGCAACGGTCGCCGTGGAAGTGTGAATGCGTCCGCTGCTTTCGGTGCTGGGCACACGCTGCACCCGATGAACGCCGCTTTCATATTTCAGCCGCGAATATGCGCCTTTTCCCTTCACCTGAAAAATCACTTCTTTAAATCCGCCGATACCGCTTTCGTTACTGCTGAGCAGAGTCGTTTTCCAGCGGTGGTTTTCGGCGTAACGGGTGTACATACGGAACAAATCTGCGGCGAAAAGCCCGGCTTCATCGCCACCCGCCCCCGCGCGAATCTCCACAATCACGTTTCGGTCGTCGTTGGGGTCTTTCGGCAGCAGTAACAACCGCAATTTCTCTTCCAGTTTCGCCATTTTCTCGGCGAGTTCGTCCGCTTCCTCTTTGAACATCTCCCGCTCGTCGGCGTCATCCAGCCCGGCATCGAGCATTTCCTGCACATCCGACAATTCCTGCTGCAATTGCTTGTACTGCCGATATGCCTGTACCGTCTCTTCCAAATCCGATTGTTCCTGCCCGTATTTGCGGAGCAGGTCGGGGTTGGTTGCCACTTCCGATTGCGACATCAGTTGCATCAGTTCGTTATATCGGGCTTCGATTGATTCCAGTCGTTCAAACATACGCGCCTCTTTCGCCAAAACAGAAC
>JALVZI010000387.1 GCA_027022125.1 Anaerolineae bacterium
ATTCGGCGATTCGCTGCGGCTGGTGGGGTTCACCGTGCCGACCCGCACCGTCAAAACGGGCGACGCGCTGGCGGTGAGTCTTTTCTGGCAGGGGATGGCGGACAATCTGCCGCCGCTGGTCACATGGATTCAATTGCAGAATGAATCGGGCGCGGTGGCGGTCAGCGAGCGTCCGCCGGTGTATCCCACCGACCGCTGGGCGCGCGGCACGCTGCTGCGCGATGTTCATCGTTTGCGCATTCCCGCCGATTTGCCGCCGGGCGAATACCGGCTGGCGGCGGGGGTGCTGGCGGCGGACAAAACGCGGTTGAAAACGGGTCACGCCGACCAAATGGTTTTGGGCACGGTGACGGTTTCGGCACGCGAACATAATTTTTCCCCGCCGGAAATATCGCATCCCATGCAGGCGGATTTTGGCGGCGCGGCGCTGGTCGGGTTCGACCTGACACCTGCGGAATTGCAGGCAGGCGACACCATCGCATTGACGCTCTATTTCCGGGCGGAAAACGGTTTCGACCGCGAATGGGCAATTTTCGCGCATGTCATTTCGGCGGACGGGCATATCTGGGCGCAGAAAGACGGTTTTCCGCGCGACGGCACGTTTCCCACCACCACGTGGGTTTCCGGCGAATATATCACCGACCGCCGCGCCATCACCCTGCCCGCCGATATGCCGTCCGGCGCATACCGGCTGGAAATCGGGCTGTACGACCCGCGTACCTTCGAGCGCGTGCCCGTCGGCGGGGGAGATTCCGTGCGGCTGCCAATACAAATTCGGGTTGACAATTAGTCTGGAATAGTGAACAATTACCGAATGACGAATGACGAATGACGAATGACGAATGACGAATCGAACCAACGAGCAATGGCTGACTGAATTGAATAGCGGTGGGGCGGCGCACGATGCCGCGCTGAACGACCTGCGCGCGTTTATTTTGCGCGGGGTGATGGGCTATCTGCGCACCCGCAGCGATTTGGCGCGGCTCGATGCGCGCGAGTTGGAGCATTTGGCGCAGGATATGGTGCAGGAAGCGCTCATAAAAATTCAGGCGAAAATAGACACGTTTCAGGGCAAAAGCAAGTTTACCACTTGGGCAACCAAAATTGCCATCAACCATCTCATCAGCGAATTGCGCCGCCAGCACTGGCAGAATGTTTCGCTGCAGCAGGTGGTGGACAGCGGAACCACGCTGGAAGATGTGCTGGCGTCTGAAACGGCGCACGCCGGAAACCCGTCCATGTCGGCGGAGCGGCGGATGGTGTGGCAAGCCGTGCAATCGGTGCTGGAAAATGATTTGACCGACCGCCAACGGCAGGCGCTGGTGGCGACTCAACTCAACGGCGTGCCGATGCAGGAAGTGGCGAAAATGCTGGATACCAACGTCAATAATCTGTACAAACTGCTGCACGATGCGCGACTGAAACTGAAAAAGACGCTGCTGGCGCAGGGGCTGGAACCGGAATACATTTTGCAACTTTTCTCCGGTTGAAAAATGTAAGGTTCATTACAGTAATGCGTCTGGAATATTGATGGAACATACAAACGAATTTTTACACAATTTGATACAACTTTCGCTGCGCAGCAAAGATACCGAAATCGGCTGCGAGGAATGCGAAGCCGAACTCGACCAGTATGTGGATTTACTGCTGGCGGGTGAAGACCCGGCACAGGTGATGCCCGCGCTGGAACAGCACCTTTCAGTGTGCTCGTGCTGCCATTCGGAATATGAGGCACTGCTGGTGGCGGTCATCGCCGCGGCGGAAGGTGAATAGCGGCAACGATTTTCGGCGCGTAGACGGTTTGCCAACGGCGGCAACCGTCTTTTTGATTCGTGTGCGGTTTGAGGTTTGGCGGGTGTCCGTCACTGTTCAGCGTGCCGGGTAGAATACAAAGAGATGCCGATTCTCACGGTAACTATTTAGTGCATCACCCAATCTAAAAAGTAGGATTACTCTCTCTGTAATGGTTCATCTGAAAAAAGGTTTAATTTTTCACCACAGAGGTACAGAGACGCGGAGAATTTAAAAATTTTTTGAGTGCCGGTTCAAATTTTCGCCGAAAATTTCAGATACCGCCGCATAACAGGCTCTCAAACCTTATTTTCTCTGTGCCTCTGCGTCTCTGTGGTTCAATTTTTACACCTTTTGTCAGTGGACAATAGCCCGACAATTAAGACTAGATGATGCATTAGCCATAAATAGAACACAGATGACGCAGATAATGCAGATGAGCGCAGATTTTAAATGTTATATTTATGAATTTCCTTGAAAAAACTAAAATTCTCACGCAAAGTCACCAAGTCGCAAAGATTTAAAAGTTTTTTATGTATTTTCAAGCACAAAAACCTTTGTTTTTCTTGGCGTCTTTGCGTGAGGTAAAATACCACTTTCCCACTAAAAATCTCTGTGGACTCTGTGAAAACTCTGCGATTCTTTGTGTTCTGGCGGACACGCTGGACAGTTACCTGATTTTTCTATTTTTATCCGCGTGAATCCGTTCAATCTGTGTCATCCGCGTTCTATTTGTGGCT
>JALVZI010000388.1:0-2031 GCA_027022125.1 Anaerolineae bacterium
GTTTTTGCACATTCGGGTAAATGGGTTAAAGTAGTTGTCAGCAGTCAGCGGTCAGCGGTCAGCAGTTGGCTGATGGCTGACCGCTGACCGCTGACCGCTGACGGCTACCATTACAATAAAAGGACATTTTTATGGATCGCGCAATTCCTGTTTCCGGCAATGAAGATATTGACCTTTACATGCGAACATACTATTCGCTGCTGCGCTCCAGCGGTGAAGTGCAGGTGCGCTCGCTGGAAGAGACGCACTCCGGTATGAATGCCAGTTTGCATCAGGGCGCAAACAGCGATGCCATCGACATTTCGGCGTTTGTGTACAGTTCGCTGCGGCTGCCGGTGTGCCTGAAAGACATTCGGCTGGTGCTGCTGGGGCAGTCCGCAGAAGTTTTCGCCCGGCGGGGATACCCCAATATCGAATCGTGGTCGGTGGTGAAAGCGCGGGCGCGCCGCCGCAAAATGTTTTTCGACGGCAAAGACACGTTGGGTGTGTTCATCAACAGTATTTCCGATATTGATGATTTGGTGCCGATGCTGACCACCTTCCAAATCGAATGGAATAAAATGCACGAAAAATTCGAACGGTATGGGCTGTTGCGCCGAGACCATATCACCCCCGCCGATTTCCGGCTCGCGCTGGAACTGTCTGACGCCGATTTTGCCAAATTGGAACAAATTTGGGGCAGCAGTGTGACGGAAAACCTGATGCAGGTTGCCCGCGCCGAAAAACGGCTCGCGCTGCGAATGCTGGCGGGTTCGCGCACCGATTATCGCCGTGCCACACAGGGCTGGTGGAAACAGGCGATGCAGCACGGCGGCGTGCCCGATGTGCATGACCGCCCGGTGTATTTCATTTCATCAAATATGCACGCGCTGCCAAACCTGCTGGGTGGTTATGCCCACACCATCGCCGATACATTATTCGATTTTCTGAAAAAAGAAAATCCCGAAGGGCTGGTAGCGGAATATAACCGTCTCAACGCCAACCCGCAACCCGGACAGCGGCAAAATCTGCTGTACTATCTGCTGCGACAATATCTGGATTCCACCGCAGGTGAAGAATATGCCGCCCGCAAAGCCGCACACGAACTGGCACACGGCATTCACAGTGTGAACCAGCCGTTCAATTTGGATGTGGGCGTGCAGGTGGTGGAATTGTCACAGCTCGACCCGGCATATTTCGACCCGCGATTGGCGCTGTCGGATGCCGATTTTTCGCAGTTGCGCCACAGTGATGCGCTGATTGTGAACATTGATTACCCGCTCGGCATGGCGGCATACGAAATTTTGGCACACATTTCCGCCAATGTCGGCGCGATGAAAGGGGTGTACATTTTGGGCAAAGCCGCCACACTGAACGGGCGTGTTGGCGATGTGATGATTCCCAATGTGGTGCACGACGAACATTCGCGCAACACTTACCTGTTCACCAACTGTTTCTGCGCCGGGGATGTGGCGCCGTATTTGGGGTTCGGCACGGTGCTGGACAACCAAAAAGCCGTCACCGTGCGCGGCACATTTCTGCAAAACAAGCAGTTTATGCACCTGTTTTATAAAGAAGGGTACACCGATATTGAAATGGAAGCGGGTCCATACCTCAGCGCGATGTATGAAAATATCTCGCCGAAACGGTATCCGGTCAATGAAATTGTGAAAGTATATGCCGAACAACCATATGACATCGGCGTGCTGCATTACGCCTCTGACACGCCGTACAGCAAGCGACAATCGCTGCTATCGAAAAGTCTGCTCTATTTCGGCATGGATTCATCGTATGCCACCGCCGTGGCAATTTTACGGCGAATTTTTTCGCTGGAGATGGGGGTTGTTTGAAGTTCAAAGTTCAAAGTTCAAGGTTCCAATCTAATTGACTGACAAAACTCGAAAAATGCGTTATCCTGTGGTGTATGGTTGAAAAAGGAATCTCATGTCATTCCCGCCTGTGCCCTGCGGGTGCGAAAGCGGGAATCCACAGCAAAAAACTGTGGATTCCGGATATTTCCCTGCGGGAAATTCCGGAATGACATTTAAAATC
>JALVZI010000388.1:2041-2530 GCA_027022125.1 Anaerolineae bacterium
AACTTTGTGAAAACTTGTGGTAGATTTTTTATCAAACCGAAATTTTTTACAACATAATCGATGTAAATTCGCAAAACCGATGCCAAGAAAGATTTGTCAGTCAATCAGGGTTCCAAGTTCAGAATCGCCATACGCCCAATCGTAACTGCTCAGCGTGCCTGCCGGAATACAGAGAAACACAAAGCTTTCACAGAGTTCGCAGAGATTTTTAATGAAAGAGTCCCTTGAGAAAAGGTATTTACCTCACGCAAAGCCGCCAAGTCGCAAAGGTTTAAAGATTTTTATATATTTTCAGGCACAAAAATCTTTGTCATCTCTGCGTCTTTGCGCGAGAATTTTAGTTTTTTCAGGAAAATAACATTGAACTGGTTGAAACTTTTTGTGTGACTGAATTTCAGCCACGAATTTCCACGAATTTCACGGATTTTAAATGTCATTCCGGAATTTCCCGCAGGGAAATATCCGGAATCCATAGCGAAACACCGTGGA
>JALVZI010000389.1 GCA_027022125.1 Anaerolineae bacterium
ATCCTGTCCATTGGATGACCAGTTCGCCATCTAAATTTATATAACGGGCAGTCATCTCTAGTGCCACCGGTTGCCCGTATGCGTCTTTGATGACCACTTCTTCAGTGATGGTTTTGCCCGATTTCAGTGCCGCAGTTTGGCGAGTTAATATTTTTTGCAATTTTCCGTCCAACAGTGCCACATGGCTGCCGACAATCACATCTTTTGGGCGACGGCAAATTTGGCAGGCTTTGCGGTTGGCATCGCGAATTTCTCCGTCGGGACGAACAATCAGCAAGCAGTCGGAACTTTCTTCAAACAAACCGGTATATCGCTTTTCGATGTCTTGCAATCGCCGCAGCAACCGAAAATCGTTGATGGCTAGCGCCACCTGCCGCCCCAGCGATACCGCAGCACGTTCGTCGGTGGCACTGTACGCATCGAATGTGCCGGCGGCAAAAGTAATAATGCCCAATTGACGCTCGCCCGCCACCAGCGGAATGCCCATCCACCCGTGACCGGCACAACAATCGCTGACATCTCTGAACCATGAATCTTCGCGCTGCAAATCGGCGGTGCGCAACGGCTGCCCGTCAACAACCAGCGGGCGGGCAAAATCGTTTTGATACAGTTCGACAGACATCGTTTCGATACCGGCAGTAGGGTTGACCCCGTACGTCCCGGCAACCGTCAAATATTTTTTTTCCCACAAAAAGATAATGGCATAATCGAATGACAGAATGCGCGCGAAATGCTTGAATGCGCTGTTCAGCAGCATTTTCAGGGTGCGAATGCCGTGCAATTGCTGCACAAAACTGGCGATAGTATCTGCCAGTAGCCGTTCCTGTTTTTCTTTTTGGTATAGTTTTATTTTTAAGATGGCAGTGGCAGATTGCTCGGCGATGGAAGCGGTCAAATGCAGGTCGGTATCAGAAAAGTATGCCGCTTCGATATGCGAAAGGGTGAGAATGCCCATCAGGGTGTCGTTTGCCATCAACGGCACGGCAATAACACTGTGTGCAGCCAATGATTCATCCTGATTGCTGTGAGGTAACCACCGATGGTCGGTGGCGGTATCGGCGATGAGTGCGGGTCGGTGGTGTTGCTGCACCCATCCGGCTAACCCTTCCTGCAAAATGAGTGCGGTGGTCTGTTTTTCCATCACCGCCAGATTCGTGCCGTCCAGCAACCAACCGCGCGCACTGTCAACATCGCCGTTAACCAGCACAAAACTGCCGCGAGAAGCACCGGTAATGCGTACCGTTGCCCGCAGCGTATGTTGAATCACATCATCAACGGAAAAAGCAGCATTCAATTCCTGCGTCGCCAAATATAATAATGCCAGTTTCGAGTTGGTTAATTGCTGTTCCACAGTGGTGTGCATTCAAACTCTGGTTGATGTTACCCACATTATACCACATTTTTGCATATTATGGCAGTATGGATTGCGATTTTTTCAACAGAGATGCGGCACGGGCAGAATTTCCCCGTTTTTTTTCGGCATTTGCCCAGTGATGCAGCACGCGCGATTGCAAATCCGGTGCGCCGCTTTTTTCCGCCTGCGCCAGCGCCGCCTCAAACAGCGATGGCTGCTCACCGGCGGTGGCGGTTTCTGCCTGCCACCACAGCGCCAGCGATTGCCCGTAAGCGATATTCGGCGGCAACTCGGCGGGAATGGCAGACGGCGGCACGGCTGACAGCACGTGTTCCGCTTTTTGAAGATGCCCCAGCGCGACATCCCATGCAAAAACGGATAACGCCTGTTTTCCGGCACGGGCAAACCATGTGGCGCTTTCGACGGGTTTTTCGGCAGATTCAAAATGGGCGGCAATCAGTGCGGCATAGGCGTCAACCTGCTCGCCGTTAAATTCGATGAGCCAATCAGCCAATTGGGTGTGATATGAAATCCGCGCGGTGGCGGGCAGCGTATCGTAAATTGCCTGTCGCAGCGAAGCGTGTTTGAAGATATATTCGCGGGTTTGAGCAAACGGCGACGACTCTCGCTGTAAAATCAGCCCCCGTTCCTGCAAATTTTCCAGCACCACATTGACCACTTCCACACTGATGGGCGCAGCGTGCGACTCGCTCATTTGTGCCAGCGCAACATTCCAAAATGCCCGCCCGATGGCTGCCGCGCGCTGTAACATTTCCTGCTCCAGCGCGGGCAATCGGGCAAATCGAGATTGCAGCACGGCGTGCAAATCGGTTGGCAACTGCACCGCCAACAGCGCATGCTCATCCACCCGCCAGTGGATGGGCAGCGGCAAAATCACATCATCGTCAATCAGCAGTTGAATCAACTCTTCCAGCAGCAGCGGATTGCCGCCGGCGTGTGTTACCAGCGCCGCTTGCAGTTTTTCGGGGATAACCGGAATTTTGCGGAAAATCTGGGCAATCAGTTCGGCAGATTGCGCGGGGGTTAACGGCGGCAGGGTAATTTTTTGCTGCTGCGAATCTTCGGCGCTGAACCAATCGGGCTGACGTTCGAAAAGTTGTGGCTGTGTCGTGCAAACAATCATCAGCGGCAAATTTCGGCTGACATGCCACAAC
>JALVZI010000390.1 GCA_027022125.1 Anaerolineae bacterium
CACCGGAGAAACGGAGAACACACCGTTCGCCGTTTGTCCAATGTTCGTGCCGTTTGTGGCACACATAAAGGAGAAAATTTGTGGATACACCACTAAAAATCATTCCTCTGGGCGGACTGGGGGAAGTTGGCAAAAATATGAATCTACTGGAATATGACGGGCAAGCCATTATGGTTGACTGCGGGCTGATGTTTCCCGGCAGCGATATGCCCGGCATCAATCTGGTCATCCCCGATATAACTTTTTTGGAAGAAAATCCGGGGTTGCTGAAAGCCATTTTCATCACCCACGGGCATGAAGACCATATCGGTGCGATACCATTCGTTATCCGAAAATTGGACGTGCCCATTTACGCCACCGAACTGACCGGCGCATTCATCAAAAACAAACTGAAACGCACGCCGGGACTTTCGCCCAAAGATATAGATTTAATCACCATCGCCGACGGCGACCGCATCACGGTGGGTCCGTTCACGCTGGAACCGTTCCGCGTCAGCCATTCCATCCCCGATGCGGTGGGATTCATCATTCACACGCCGGTGGGCGTGGTGGTTCACACCGGCGAATATAAATTCGACAGCCAGCCGTACAGCGGCATTACCATTGACGAAGACCGCCTGCGCGCGCTGGGCGATGCCGGCGTGCTGGCGCTGATGTCGGATAGCACCAACGCCGAGCGGCTCGGATTCACCGCATCGGAGCAAACCGTCACCCAAAATCTGGAAGAGATTTTCCGGGAAACCAAAAGCCGCATCATCGTTTCCACCTTCGCCTCCAACATCTACCGCATCCAAATGGTGGCAGATTTGGCGATGAAACACAATCGAAAAGTCGTTTTTGTGGGACGCAGCATCGTGGATAACACCCGCATCGCGCGCGATTTGGGCTATCTCAACATTCCCGATGACATTATTGTGCCCGCCGACCGGGTGAACAAACTGCCCAACTCGCAAGTGACCATCATCTGCACCGGCACACAGGGCGAACGCAACAGCGCGCTGGTGCGCATGGCAAACGGCGAACACAACATCGTGGACATCATGCGCGGCGACACGGTCATCATCTCTGCCACTACCATCCCCGGCAACGAAGAGTTGGTCAATCGCACGCTGGACAACCTGTTCCGGCAGGGGGCGAATGTCATCTATCAAGCCATCAAACCGGTACACGTTTCCGGGCACGCCAGCCGAGAGGGGCAGAAAAAAATGCTGTCGCTCATTCGCCCCAAATTTTTCATCCCCATTCAGGGCGAATACCGAATGCTGGTGCTGCACGCGCAACTGGCGGATGAAATTGAGCAACCGCCGCAAAAAACCATCGTGGTAGAAAACGGGCAGGTTATCAGCATTGTGCCGGAAGACGCTTTCACGGTGGAAACCGTCCCCGCCGGACACGTGTTTGTGGACGGGCTGGGTGTCGGCGATATTGGCAGTGTGGTTCTGCGCGACCGGCACAACCTTTCCCGCGACGGATTCGTCACCTGCGTGATTGCCATCGATGAAGATACCGGCGAGTTGGTGGATGGACCCGATTTGGTTTCGCGCGGGTTTGTGTATGTTAAAGACAATGAAGGAATGTTAGACGAAGCGGCGGATATTGTGGTAGAATTGCTGGACAAACTTGGGCGCAACGCACACCCCGACACCATCAGCGAAGCCATCCACGAAAAACTGTCGTCATTCTTTTACCGCCAAACCCATCGCCGCCCGATGATTTTCCCAGTGGTGCTGGAGGTTTAGAGATAGGGAGAGGGATAGAGATAGGGATTTGCTGAATTGCGAATCATATTTCGTATTCCGTATTTCGTGAAACGTGAGGCGTGAAACGTGATGCCACCCTGTAACCTTGTTACCTTGAAACCTTGAACTTTGAACTTTGAACCAACTTGCCACCCTGCAACCTTGCTACTTTGCTACCCTGACTTTGAACCAGAAACCCGAAACCAACCAAGGAGACCATTCATGACCATCCTAACCCAAGCCGATGTTTTTCGCCCCAAAACCCACACTCGCGCTATGCTGTACGATGTCGCGCTCGTTATCGGCGCATCCGTGTTCATTGCAATCATGGCGCAATTAAGCGTGTATCTGCCGTTTAGCCCCGTGCCCGTCACCGGACAGACGCTGGCGGTGCTGCTGGTTGGCGCACTGCTGGGCAGTTCGCGCGGAAGCATGGCGGTGCTGGCATATCTGGCGGAAGGCGTCGGCGGAATGCCCGTCTTCGCGGGCGGACACGCCGGTATCGCCGTGCTGGCAGGTCCCACCGGCGGCTATCTGCTGGGATTCGCCATCGCCGCATACGCCGTCGGTCGGCTGGCGGAACGCGGTTGGGATAGAAATATCGCGCTCACTGCCGCCGCGATGCTGCTGGGCAATGCGTTCATCTACCTTTCGGGATTGGCATGGCTGGCACAGTTTGTCGGCACACAAAACGCACTGATGGCGGGGCTATACCCGTTCATCATCGGCGACATCATCAAAATTGTGCTTGCCGCCCTGCTGTTGCCCGCCGGATGGAAATTGCTGTC
>JALVZI010000391.1:0-2588 GCA_027022125.1 Anaerolineae bacterium
GTAATGCGCCTCGGCGCATTACGACCCATTTCCCCTTTCCGTCGATGTCTGCGCCGCCTTTCAATTGAAATAGACAGAATGCGCCTCGGCGCATTACGACCTGTTTTTATGCCTCCTTCCAGTATTTGTCTGATCTCGGATTGAAATAGACAGAATGCGCCTCGGCGCATTACGACATTAACAGCCGTACCAGCTAATTGTCTAGCATACAATCTATTGAAATAGACAGAATGCGCCTCGGCGCATTACGACTCATTGTCAATGTGAGGTGTTGGCATGGTCTATTCAATTGAAATAGACAGAATGCGCCTCGGCGCATTACGACGCCAGTACAAAAGCAATAATTAGTAGCAAGATACCTATTATTGAAATAGACAAAATGCGCCTCGGCGCATTACGACTGAAGATCAGCAAGCCGCCGAGGAAGATTTGATAGAAGCATTGAAATAGACAGAATGCGCCTCGGCGCATTACGACTTCTTCGGATGTCAGAAGGTTTTATGCGCCAAATAATTTATTGAAATAGACAGAATGCGCCTCGGCGCATTACGACGTAAGGCAATCAAATGGGCAACTCGATTTTCACGGAGGGCTACTATGAGTGGAGAAGAGATTTTCAGTTTGATTTTTTGGGGGTTCTGGATACTGCTTTTTATCCTCACGGTCTATGTTGCCATAGATGACGCACGGCATGGGGTCAGTAACGGCATCACCAACTCAAAACCATTTATCACTGATGATATGTCGCCGCAAGAAAAATGGCACCGTAATGTTACATTGTTCGGTGATCCAACCCCGTGGGATGACGATCATACTCGCTAAATTATACAATTTTCGTGCCGCAAAATCCCTCTGGTTCAATGCCGGAGGGATTTTTATTTAAATTCAGACATTCCTCCGACTCGCAATCAGACATATTTCCGGCGACAATGCCCGTCTGTTGCGATACACTATTCTAAAAATGAAGGAGGATATGTGAATGAAAAAAATATTGGCAATTTTGGTAGGTGTGGTACTGTTGTGTATGTGTGCCGGTATCGCGGCTTCCGTTTCCAATCAGAACGAGACGACAGCCACACGCGGCGACGCTGTCTCTGCCACCCCCGAACCCGCACCCCCATTCGAAACCATCCGTGCCAAAATGGATGGTATGACCGAAGCACAATTCAAACAATATGCACGCTCGCTTAAAGGGAAAGAAGTGCATTGGTCGGGCTGGGTGGAAGACGTGAACGAAACTTTGTTCGGCACATATGAAGTTTGGGTGGATATGGATGCGCCCGATGAGATGTTCAGTGTGCAGGATGTGACCTTCGACGTTCCGGCAGACACTGCGTTACAACTGCGCCGCGACCAGAAAATCAGATTTACCGGAATCATCGATTCTGCCCACAATGTGCTGGAAAGCACCCAAATCACCCTCTCGGATGTCACCATCCAGCCGTAACTTTCCCCGCATTTTGGGCGATATCTGGCAACCCCGTCGGGTATCGCCGTCAAACAACCAACCCGCACATTACAGGAGGAAATTCAATGAAATCACTCTCAACAAAATGGATCATCATTCTGGCTGGCATAATTGTCCTCGGTTGCGGTGCGCTCGGCGCGGGTGCAGGACTGACATATTGGCTGGTGTTCACACCGCCCGCCGCGCAATTTACCACGCAAGTGTATGCCACTGCCACAGCACTGCCCAAACCGGTGTCGTTTAAATCGGCAGATACGCCGACCCCCACTGCGACTCACAAACGTCCCACCGCCACCCCGCGCCCGACTTCGACTCCGCGCCCCACAGCAACGCCAACGCAACCACCATCACCCACATCTCCCAAAGGAGACGGCTATTATCTGGTGGGGGATGAGATTGCTGTTGGGAAATGGCGCTCCACCGGCAAGGGAAACAATTGCTATTGGGAACGGTTGGATGAAAATCAAGAGATTCTTGACAACAATTTCGGCATGTCCGGCGGTGTGATGACCATTCAACCCGGCGATTTTATTGTGAGTATGAGAAATTGCGGCACTTGGCAATATATGGACAACCCATCGACAGCACAAACAAAACCCGAACCGCCGAAACCACACCCTGCGCCACTTACGGATGTCACTGTTTGTCAGGTTCAATTGAATGATGATTTTCTTGGCAAGTATGTGCAATGGACAGGCTGGATAATGGATGAATTTCCGGGTCAGAATTTTCAGGTCTGGTGGGAGAATCCAGTGGAAGGTACTGACTGTGATTACAAAGCGTTTTTCGTAGTCTATTCCGGTACAGAAACACTATATGGCAATGATACCGTGCAAATCACCGGAGAAATCATCGACACAAAATATGAATATGCGGGCGGTGGTGGCAGTCGTCAATACGGGGTCGTTGTCCGCGCCGATGATTTGCAAATCCTCAACAAACCCACACCATAAAAAAATACCCTTCCCCGTGACAGGGAAGGGTAAAAAAATTACCGGTTACAGCCGATACACAATCAGGTACAACAACTACTGCATCATCCAATCTAAAAAGTAGGATTATGCCGTCTGTAATAGATCATCTGAAAATTTTCACCACAGAGGCACAGAGACGTGGAGAA
>JALVZI010000391.1:2598-8322 GCA_027022125.1 Anaerolineae bacterium
ACGAATTCTGCTATATAGTCGGCTCTCAAACCTTATTTTTCTCTGTTTCTCTGCGCCTCTGTGGTTTAATTTTTTCACGGGCAACAACCCGACAATTAAGGTTGGACGATGCACTACCAATTGAAGCGGGTTTTGATGTGCCGGAAATCGGCTTAACCGTCTAGCAATGTGTTCAATTTCAGCAACATCTCTTGCAAAGATTCTTTCGGTAAATGGCAAATAAACGTCGCATTCCGGCGCCGCCAAGCCAAACTTTTCACCTGATCTGCCAAAATAACACCGGTAACTTCGGTGCCGGCGGGGATTGCGACCTCAAACGGATAGCCTTTCCCCCGGCTGGTAATCAGACAAAGGATTGCCAACCCGGCTTTTTCGTTGTATGCCGCCGGCAATAAAACAAGCGCGGGACGGCGCCCCGCCTGCTTATGTCCCAATTGCGGATTGAGGCTAACCCACACCACATCACCCCGCGCCGGCACATAGGCATCTACCATAATTCTTCTCCGACAACCGCGCCAACGAGTCGGTAAATGCTTTCGGGATGCGTAATGCCAAACTGTTACCCCATTTTTGAATAGTCGTTTGCATAAATTACCTCCGTGTCTGTATGAACTGGTTGAAACTTTTTGTGTAACTGAATTTCAGCCACGAATTTCCACCAATTTCACGGATTTTTAATGTCATTCCGGAATTTCCCGCAGGGAAGTATCCGGAATCCATAGCGAAACATTGTGGATTCCCGCTTTCACGGGAATGACATCATAAAAATTACCGATGATTTCTGTAATTTGGGCACACTTTTCAAAAGTTTCATTTAGTTCTATATATATTGAACTTATTGAAACTTTTTGTGTGTTTGAAATTCAGCCACGAATTTTCACAAATTTCACGAATTTTAAATGTCATTCCGGAATTTCCCGCAGGGAAATATCCGGAATCCATAGCGAAACATAGTGGATTCCCGCTTTCGCGGGAATGACATTTAAAAAATTGCCGATGGTTTCTGTAATTTTGGCACACTTTTCAAAAGTTTCATTTAATTCATTGTATCAATACCGATTGCACCGCCTCGGCAAGAGCGACAAAACCATCGCCGGCTACCACCGCGCGCTGACCCATTTCGCCCGCTGGCTGGAAACCACCACCGCCCAACCCTTCGACCCCGCCACGGTCATCCCCCGCGATGTGTCCGACTGGAAAGCCTTTCAGCAAACGGTGGAAAATGCCAAACCGGCGACCATCAACCAGCGGTTGGCGGGGCTGTCGCGGTTTTTCAAATGGGCGCTGGCGCGCGGACACGTCTCCGCCGACCCCACCGCCGAGGTGAAACGGGAACGGCTCGCGCCGCGCAAACCGCGCGCGCTGACCGACCGGCAGCGCAAACGCCTGACGCGCACGGTGGCACAGGTGGGCAATCTGCGCGATATTGCGCTGGTTGAGTTGCTGCTCGGCACGGGGCTGCGGGTGTCGGAGGCGCTGGCGTTGCGCCGCGGGGATGTGACACTCGGGGCGCGCAGCGGCGAGGTTCGCGTGCGGCGCGGCAAAGGGGGCATATCGCGCACGGTGCCGCTCACTGCATCGGTGCGGCGGGCACTGAACGACTATTTGGCATTATATCCTGAAATGGAAACGGATGACCCGCTATGGGTCGGGGAACGCGGCACGCTCAAATCGCCGAGCGGCGTGTTCCGATTGCTGAAAAAATACGCGCGGTTGGCGGGGCTGGATGAAACGATGGTCAGTCCGCACGTGCTGCGCCATACCTTCGCCACACGCTATCTTGCCGCCAACCCCGACGACCTGCGCGGGCTGGCGGCGTTGCTGGGGCACGCCGGGCTCGACACGGTGATGATTTACACCGAACCGTCCACCGACGATTTGGCGCGCCGAATGGAAATGGTGGAATGAAGGCACAGCCGTCCGGCTATCTTTCCGATGAAAAAATCTTGCGTGCCTGCGTTTTGAATGCCGACACGGTTTCCGCATCGATATTGCAGAAATGCACCTCGCGCACGGATAATTCACCCGCCGGGCAAGATGTATTCTGCGTGTGTTTTCATACGGATTGCTTCTTTTTGCGCCGGATAGACACAACAGAACAATGGGAAAAATCCAATCTCTTGAATGTGCGTTATTCTATTTTCACTGCCACACCCATTTGCCGAAATGTCTCGCGGACTTTGTCTTCTATTTCCGCCTCGTCGATACCCCCGTCGCTCAACTCGATGGTGATGTGCATATTCTGGAATCGTTGCTGAAGAAGGTTGAGTAATCCCAATAGATTGGACGCCTGTCCGAAAGGCAAGTCGAAACGGAGTACCATAGATTGACGCCGGGAAACAACCCCTGTTGCAGCCGATACTTCGGGTAGCGCGGTGGCAGCTGCGGCGGTTTCGCGCACATCGGTTGGTGCAATCTCGGTGGTAGCGGTGTATGTTGATGGTTGTGCAGCGGCACGCTGCTGTTCGCAAATTTCAGTCTGAATGATGACCTCATTTTCTTGCAAACTCACTGACGGTTCTTCTTTGAAATAAAGGCAGCGGGGTGTGCCGTCCGCCATCCGCTCACCCAGCCCGAATAACCCTTGCCGCACACCTTCCGCAATACTATTTTCCCAAACTCGGCGATTGATTGCCAGCACCTCTCCCGGTGTGCGCGACCCGTTTTCTGCCAGTTGGCGCGTTTCCACCATATCTTTGTCTCGCAAATAGCGGCTTTTTATAACCAGCGGCGCCATCTTTTCTACCAGACGATTTTCGCTGTGCAAACGGTCGTACACCCATTGCCCCAGTGATGGCGTTGTGCCATAGGTTGGCACGCCCATATCCACCCGCTGCGGCTCTTTTCGGTCGGGCAGATACAGGGTGCGATACAAATTACCGATTTGCTCTTGCAGGTCTTGGCGCGACTGTTTGAATTCGGCTTCTAATTGTTTGCGCTGTGCCGGTGTCAAAGTAAGCGTTTCCTCTTCCAACAAAGAGGCGAGCGCCAGATGGCGACGCAACAATTTTTCGAAATTGATGCGTTCTCCTTCCAACGGGGTCAAAAAATACAGCGTATTGCGATGTACGCGCGGCGTGCGTCCCTTTTGAGTCAGAAAATTAGACATAACGGCAGGGTCTGCCGTGCGTAAAATAATCAACTTGGGCGCATCGTCATCGGGAATGTCGGCGCTTTCTTGGGTCCACAGATAGGTTTTCAAAGGTCCACCGCTAATCCGCTTGCGGAGTATATCTTTTTCGGCTTGGCGCAAATCATCACCGCTCAAATTTTCCATGCGAATGGTCAGGGCGCGGTTCAGGTTGGCAGTGGTAGAAAAGTAGTACCGTCCGTTGCGTTCATGCAGAAAAAATAGCAGACGGGTACTTAACTTTTGCAATACTTCGGCAATTACACTGGCGGGCACGCCGGGCATTAAATTTTGGCGTTTGATTTCATTGACCGTAGCGCCGGCTTCTCCGCCACCCCCTACAAACGAGTACAAAAAGATGGTGGCGGCAATGCGTTCTCCCAAATGCAAACCCTGATACGATTTACCGATTTTTGTGTTGGCGATGTGGGCGCCGGCGGCAGAACTGATGATGTCGGCAGCCAGCACACTATCGTATTGATTGTCGATGTGATTAAGCAGTTCGCGGCGAATATCGTTGTGCGATAAATTGAAATCAGCCAAACTGATATATGGACGGGCAGAGGTGGTTAGCGTGCTGACCACCAGTGCCAGTAGACGCAATGTGCCGCGCGTGCGCTGAAAAGAGGGATAACTGCCCCAGCGATGATAAAGCACCTCTACCACTTCTGGCAGAAAAGGATAGGTTTGTTTGAAACGGGCGCGAAACGCCGCGCTCTCTTCGCCGCGCGGTAACAGCGATTCACGCTCTGCCTGCGCCACATAAGCGTTGACCACCTGTGTCGCTGCGCGTTCATCTACTTGAGCAAACAATCGCCGGCGCAAAATAGCCCCCACTTCACTATCTTGCACCGGCGTAAAAATCTTTTCTACCCGCCCGCTGATTTTCTTCAGTTGCTCAAAAAGCCGAGTTGCCTGCTCATCGTAATGTTCCAGCGTGCTAGATGGCAGCGTTACAACCACCACCACCCGCGCCGATGTGGCGGCGGCTTCGGTTAATTCTTGCATAAACGCCAGCGTTTGCGCCGCCAAAGTAGATTGTCCAACCGGCACCCCGGCGGCTTTGGTGATATACTCCAACACCTCATCCATCAGCACCAACACCGGTTGTTGCGCCCCCAACAGCGATTGAATGGCGTCGCGTCCCGGAGCGGTGTTTCCTGCGAAACCCTGCCGCGAACCGGTCAACTGTTCTGCCATCACCCCCCACAATGTTTCATTACCGGCAAGAGGCGTGCCGGAAATGACAACCGTTTTCACGCCCCAATCGCGGGCTTTGTGGTAGAGGGCAATCAGCGAATGTGTTTTACCGCCGCCAAAAGGCGTTTGCATTTGGATAACCGGGTCGCCACCACGCCCGTTCAATCGTGCCTCTACCACATCGAAAAGGTTTTGCAAGCCGCGGGTCAGATATGTTTTTGTGAAGAACAAATCCGGGTCGCGGTACTCTTCCGCGCCACGCCCGTGAAAAACCTCCCACAGGTCGGCGGCAAAAGTGTCCAACGTCAGCCGTCCTTCCAAAATATCATCATGCGGGATGGCGATGGTGTGGAAGGGACGCATCGCCGGAACAGCGGTCGTCTGCCCGTTGGCGGGGTGTTTACCGGCATCCCCCCAGCGATTTTGAATGTATTTGTGCGTCTCTTGGGGGTCGAGCGATTGTGTGGTTGTGCCGGAACGCACATAAAATTCACGGCTATTTTTGCTCTTCAAAAAAACCGGTTCCTGTGCCGGTTTCACCTGCACCACATACACCGTCTTGCCTGCCACTTCGACCATTTCGCGCCGGATGAGCGGTTCGTATTGCGTGCCGATAGATTTTTTGAGCAGGTTGGCAACCAGTTGCTCGAATTTATCCGGCGAGTTGTGCGTCAGCGCAAAATCCGCTTCCAGCCCGAAAATAGTGCCGTCATCTTCCACGCCGATGAGCAGCGTGCCGCCCCGCGTGTTCAAAAAAGCGGCAATGGTTTTCAGCACGCTATGGCGCAGGGCTTCGTTCTTTTGGTGACGGCGCACATCCCATTGCAGGGTGGTTTTAAATTCCACGCGGTCGCTTTCGCCTTGTCGGATAATTTTCTCGACTGCTGACATAATAGTTTTCTCCTAAACACATCAAATCCGGTTTATTTGGATATGGTTTCGCTCCCCTTTACAGCAACCGTGCCTGACGAACCTCTTGCCGCAGCCGCTCGCGCCCGGTGAGCAGCCCGTCGAGCAGTTTTTTCTCTTTACTTTCCGGCGGCAAACTTTCCGAAACCGCCTGCGCCACGCGGTAGAATGCCGGCGCACTGCCGTACCCGCTATCGGCAAGCCGTTGCACCAGCGCGGCACGCTCGCCCGCTTCCCACAGACGCAGGGCGTGGTGCAGCACGTCAATCAACTCGCGCGAGGCAGCCAGCACGTCCGGGTCGCGGCGCATGGGACCCAAAACGCGCACGAACTCTTTTTCTTTTTTGACGAAACTGCCGCGCCGCGACCACTCTTCCGCCAAATCCAGCCCGCACGATTGCGCCAGTTTGCGCGCCTCATCAAAAGGGACGCGGGCTTCGCCGTAATTCCAGCGCCACAGCACATAAAAGCGTGTCCGGTCGCCG
>JALVZI010000392.1 GCA_027022125.1 Anaerolineae bacterium
ATCCGGCGCGACGCGCGCCAACCCGTTGCCGTTCGGCAGTGTCATCCGGCAACCCCCGCGAGAAGTTTCGGTGGTGCAGGTTTTGCGCGATGATGCCGCGCTTTCTTTTTTGCAGAAATCAAATTCGACTGTGCCGCCGTTGCCGGACGGGCAAACATATCTGGCGGTGAAAGTCCGGGTAAAAAATATCGGCACGGCAGAAACGGAAATGTCGGTTTCGCCGGTTGATTTTGATGTGACCGGTGATAATCTGATTCGATATGACGCCGATTTTTCGCTGTCTGATTTGCAGGGCGGGTTGTTCCCCGATGGGGAATTGACGGGGGTGCTGGTTTATGCCATTGCTGCCGGCGAACACAATTTGCTGCTCATTTCCGACCCGCTGGATGATTTCGATGCGCCGCCGGTTTATTTGGCGCTGGAAGATGGCGCAGCAATTTCTGTCGCCCCGCCGAATCTGATTCCCACCACCAACGGGCTGTCGCGGAAAAATCCGGCGCAACTCGGCGAAGAAATCATCACCCCCGATTGGCGGCTGACTGTCAACCGTGTCATTCGCGGTGAAAAAGCATGGCAGCGCATTGTGGAAGCCAATCCATACAACGACCCGCCGCCAGCCGGTATGACCTATCTGCTGATTGATGTTTCGGTGCAATATGTGGGTGATGTGGACGACGGCGAAAGGATCGGCAAATACGATTTTAAAACCACCGGCAGCAAAAATGTGGTATACGATGCACCGGCAGTGGTAGAACCGGAACCCGCGCTGGATGCCACCCTTTACCCCGGCGGAAAAGCCGCCGGTTGGATTGTGCTGCAAGCCGCCGCCGATGAAGACGCCCTGCAACTGATTTTCTCGCCGGGTTACTCGGTGGATGAAGATAGGTTTGTGCAGTTGTCGGAGTAGTGGTCAGCGGTCAGTTATCAGTCGTCAGTTATCAGCAAATGACCAATGACAAAGGACAAATGACCAACAAAAGGAGTCAATATGGGTTTTTCCGCCGTATCCGCAGATAAAAACTTTTTAACCACCACCGGGCAAGCGCCGTTTTTTGTGCGCGGTGCAAATTATGAAGGCTATTTCGACCGGGCATGGCACATGTGGGATGCCGGGAAATTCGATGAAACGCTCATCGCGCGCGATTTTGCCAAAATGGCAGATACCGGTTTGAACACGGTGCGGCTTTTTGTGCAACCCGCGCTGGAAACCGACATTCGCGCCGGGAATTTCGCCAAACTCGACCGGGTGCTGCAATTGGCTGCCAACAAAAATTTGGCGGTCATTTTAACCTTCAATGATGCCCATGCGCTCAATTTGGCAACCGTGGCGAAACTCGATGCCAAAATTGCCGCCCGCTACCGCGATGACCCGCTCATTTTGGCGTGGGATTTGGAAAACGAACCCGTTTTCTACAATTTTGTCGCGGCGATATACCCCGCCGACCACCCCGCACCCGTCCATTCAAACGAACTGGTTGACCATTACGGCACGCGCGTTTCCCGGCAGGAGGCGCTCGATTTGCAACGGCAGCGGCGCATCCCGCGCCATCTCAACCCGATGCAGGCATTTTGGTATATCAATGCCCTGAAATTGTTCATCGAATTTCACAACGATGGCACGGCATGGGCGCTGGCGCGCGGCAAAACGCTGGTGGATTACATCTATTCCAACGAATCCGCCAAATGGCACAAACTGCTCGATGTGCTGAACCGCACTGTTGCCGCATGGCTGGCGGTGCGACACGGGGCGGTTCGTGCCGCCGACCCCAACCATCTCATCACAGTGGGCTACCACTGGCTGCATTTTGCCGCGCTGCCCGCCAACCGGAAACTCGGTTTTCAAACCATCCACCAATACACCGACCCCACCTTCCCCAAATTTAAATCGCTGACCCAAACCCTGCTGAGCCTGAAAAACGCCTTTCCGAATCACCCGCTGTTGATGGGTGAATTCGGCTATTCCAACCAAACCGGAACCAACCCCGCCAATTCTCAACCGGTGGACGAGCAAAAAACCGCGCTGTTTGAAATCGGATTGTTGGCATTTTTGCGCGCCAACAATTTTGCCGGAGGCATCAAATGGATGCTGAACGATGTGGATACCACTGCCAACCCCCGCGAAGCCAGTTTCGGCATTTATCGGCTGGGGGATATTCCGAAACCGGTACAACCGCTGCTGAAAAAAGCGAAAGAAGCGTGGCTCGCCCCGCCGAAAGCGGGGAATTTCCGGGTGGTGCAAGACCCCGTCGGGCTGGCATTCCGGCTGACGCAGGAAAACCGCATCATGCTGGCGGGCGGCACATTTCAGGATGACGCGCTGAGTTGGCGCGCCGACGGCACGGGCTATTGTTTCATCGAAACGACCGATGCCGGGCTGTCGGCATATTCGCAGGGGAAAGGAACGCTGACGGTGGATATTTCGGCGGTTTTGCCCGCATGGGATGCCACCCGCCCCGCAAATTTGTTCCGCATGGCGGATGGCACGCGGGTGGATATTGCCACTTTCCCCCCCGAAACGCCCG
>JALVZI010000393.1 GCA_027022125.1 Anaerolineae bacterium
CCGAATGACTGTGATGACCCAAAACAAAATTCGTGTGCAACCCGCCGATGGCGCGGCACACAAAATACTGGTTGTTCCGGCGGAGGCATCGCTGCAAGCGGTGTATGAATCGCCGCTGACACCGGCGCTGCTGCGCGAATCGCTCGGCAGCCCGACGACATGGCAATTGCGCAACGAAACCACCGCGCGCAAAGCCATCCTTTCCCCGCAACTGGCGCCGAGATTCATCGCCGCACTGTTGGCGCTGGGCGCAACCGCCGAGTTTGCCGACACCACCCTGCCGCTGGAGCAGTATCTGCGCCGCGCGGAAGAACGCTCGGATGTGCTGACCGCCATCCACATCCCCACGCTGGTTTCCGGGCGGGTATGGGCGGAAAAACACGTGTCGCGCACGCCCGCCGATGAGCCGATTGTGTCGGTGCGGGCGGTAATTGACGCGCCCGACGGCACGGTTGCCGGTGCGCGGTTGGCGTTCACCGGCGCGTTCCGCGAGCATGCCCGTCTCGCGCCCCAAGCCGCCGAATTGCTGCGCGGCAAATCGCTGACCGATGAGACCGTCGCGGCGGCGGCGCAGGCGGCAAGCGAAGAAGTTTCTCCCCCCGATAATTTTATCGGCAGTGCAGAATATCGCCGCGCGATGGTGAAAATACTCACCCGCCGCGCGCTGGAATCTTGTCGAAGTGAGGTAAAATAGCCATGCAAAACAAAATGAATGTAACATTCACCATCAATAATGTGGAAAAAACGCTGACGGTCGGCGTGAAAGAAAGCCTGATGGACGCTCTGCGCGCCAACGGATATGTCAGTGTGAAACATGGCTGTGATACCGGCGATTGCGGCGTGTGCACCGTGCTGCTCGATGGCGACCCGGTGCGCAGTTGTATGGTGATGGCGGCGGATGTTGCCGGACGGCACATCACCACCATCGAAGGGTTGAGCACACGCGGCGAACCGCTGCATCCCGTGCAGCAGGCGTTTAAAGACAGCGGCGCGGTGCAGTGCGGTTTTTGCACCCCCGCGCAGATGCTCACCGCCAAAGCCCTGCTCGACAAAAATCCCAATCCCACCGAAGACGAAATCCGCGAGTCGCTGGACGGCGTGTACTGTCGCTGTACCGGGTATGTAAAAACGGTGGACGCGGTTCAGCACGCGGCGGCGCTGCTGCGCGGCGAAGAGTCGACCACCGGTGAGTATATCGAAAAAACCGTGCCCGCCGATGCGGAGAAAATCGGTGTACCGGACGCATACCGCCGCGCCGACGGCGGTCGCGCGCCGCTGCCGCCGCTGGTCATCACCCCGCCCGATATGCCCCCCACCGAGATTGTCGGCAAAGGGCAGAAAAAGGTGGACGCCGACAAATTGGTGCGCGGCTATCCCGTTTTTACCGATGACGTTCAGCCGGAGGGGATGCTGTATGGCGCGCTGCTCACCAGCCCGCACGCACACGCCATCATCAAAAATATCAATACCGAAAAGGCGAAAGCCATCCCCGGCGTACATGCCGTGCTGACCTATAAAGATATTCCGCGTGTGCCGTATGCTTCCGGCGGGCAGAGTTACCCCAATCCGCACCCGTATGACCAGTTCAGTTTGGATTATAAAGTGCGGCACGAAGGCGACCGCGTGGCAATCGTCGCCGCCGAAACGCCCGAATTGGCGCAAAAAGCCCTGCGTGCCATCGAAGTGGAATATGAAGTGTTGCCGCCGGTGCTGAACGCGGAAGAAGCGATGAAACCTGGCGCGCCCGTCATCCATGATGAACCGGACGCGGTGGGCATTTTCGATGCCAAACGGAATCTCGTCCACCATATCGAAGCGGAAGTGGGCGATGTGGACGCGGCGATGGCTGCCGCCGAGCACGTTTTTGAGGGCGAATATCGCACGTCCAAACAGCAGCACACCCATTTGGAACCGCACGTGTGCATCAGTTATTGGGATGAGGACGACCGGCTGGTGCTGCGCAGCAGCACGCAAGTGCCCTTCCATGTGCGGCGTATGGTCGCCCCGCTGATTGGCTTGCCCATCAAACAGATTCGGGTGGTCAAACCGCGGCTGGGCGGCGGTTTCGGCAACAAGCAGGAAATGCTGCTGGAAGACCTGTGTGCCCATTTGACCATCGCCACCGGACGCCCGGTGCGGATGGAATATACCCGTAAACAGGAATTCACCAGTTCACGCAGTCGCCATCCGAATATCATCCGCTATAAAATCGGTGTGACCGATGGCAAAGTTGTCGCCGCCGACCTGTATCTCATCGGCGATACGGGCGCGTATGGCACGCACGGGCTGACGGTGCAAATGGTGGGCGGTTTTAAAGGATTGACGCTGTACAATGCGCCCAATTCTCGGTTTGTGTCTGATGTGGTGTACACCAACACCCCGCCGACCGGTGCATTTCGGGGATACGGCGCGACCCAGTGCCAATTCGGTATGGAAGTGCTGATGGAAGAAATTGCGGAAAAATTGGGGCTGGACCCGATTGAATTCAAACGGAATAACTGGCTGAAAATTGGCGAACCGATGTATCTGGCGCGTGCGCTCGGCGAGGGGCGCGAAGGGTTCGACCAGCAGATGGAAACGAACGGGCTGGCGCAATGCGTGCAAGCCGCCATCGAAGCCACCGATTACTATCGCAAACGCGAACTGTACCGCCAACAGACCGGCACCATCCGCAAAGGTATCGGGCTGACGGTGCAGATGCACGGCAGCGGCATCGCCGGGCTGGATATGGCGGCGGCAACGCTCAAAATGAATGATGACGGCTCGTTTAACCTGCAAATGGGCGCCACCGACCTCGGCACGGGGTCAGACACTATTTTGGCGCAGATGGCGGCGGAAGTGCTCGGCATTCCGGTGGAAGACCTGATTGTCTATTCCAGCGACACCGATTTTACGCCGTTTGATACCGGCGCGTATGCCAGCAGCACCACCTATATCAGCGGCGGGGCGGTGCGCAACGCCGCACAGAAAATCAAAAAGCAAATTCAGGAACATGCCGCACTGATGCTGGAAATTGACGACCCCGACTCGCTGGTGCTGAAAGACCGCAAAGTCATCGCTCCCGACGGGCGTTCGGTGACGCTGGCAGAAGTGGGATTGAGCAGTTTCCATCAGCAGAACCAGCACCAAATTATGGCGACGGCATCGCACATCAGTTACAGCAGTCCGCCGCCGGTTGCCGCACAAGTTTCTGAAGTGGAAGTGGATATGGAAACGGGGCAGGTGACGGTGGAACGGTTGCTGATGGTGGTGGATGCGGGACGGGTCATCAATCCCATCACCGCCGCCGGGCAGGTGGAAGGCGGTCTGGCGCAGGCGCTCGGTTTGGCACACAGCGAAGAGATGATTTTCGATGCGGAGGGTCGGCAGTTGACCACCACTTTCGGACCGTATCGGGTGTACACCGCCAGCGAAATGCCCGCCGTGGATGTGATTTTCGTGCAGACGGATGAACCCACGGGTCCCTTCGGCGCGAAATCCATCTCGGAAATCCCGATGGATGGGGTATCGCCCTCAATGGCGAGCGCCATTCACAACGCCACAGGTGTGTGGCTGCACGAAATTCCCTTCAAGCCGGAAACCGTGTGGCGTGCTCTGAGAGGTATGGAGTAGGGAGTAAGAAGCAGGGAGTAGGGGAAAACGCATTGAACAAATGTAGGGGCAGCCCTTGTGGCTGCCCTTTTGGGGCGACCACAAGGGTCGCCCCCTACTTCTTACTCCATAACATCAGTTTTCAATTTTGCGGAGTTTGGGTTCCAGTTCGCGCCGAATGCCGGTGAAACGGCGATTGAAATACGGAAACAGATACAGCGACGTGCCCAGCCCGAACCAGAAGCCGGTCACGGTGCGCAGCCACCAGTTTATCGTGCCGATGGTGGTGCCGGAATAATATTCCGGTGGCATGATGCCGTTGGTTAGCCACACCGACCACAGATTGCCCGCGCGCCACACCGTGCCGAGCCGCTCGTCTGCCATATGGCTCAGCGCATCGAAAAACATGGGGAAGACAAATAGTATCAGCAGGGCGGGGGAGATGCGCGGTTGCCACAGATAACTGCTCCACAGCAAGCCGCCCGCCAGCAGCCCGATGAAAATTGCCACCATACGGTGGTTCATCGCCATTTTCCAGCCCATTTCCGCATTGCCGACAAATGCCCGCAAGTTGTACCGATTGCCCCCCTGTGCCAGCACATCGTCCAGCGAGTAACTTTTCACCCCGCCGTCGGGACTGAACAAAAAATAACTGCGCTGCGGCAGTTGGTGGTCGTGCGGGGCGTATTGCCGGTACAGCCAGCGGGCGGCGTCTGTCCACCCCAGCGACATCACCAGCGGCGCGGCAATGGCACCCGCCAGCACCAGCGCGAACACACCGTTCACCGCCAGTTCCCAGTGGCGTGCCAGCCATAAAATTCGCTTTTGCAGAAAGAGGATGAGGGATTTGAAAAAAGGGGCGTTCATAGGATTTTTACGAAATAGCCAGAAATTTCATGCGGCGAGTTCCACCGATTGTACGCTTTCTTCTGCCAACCATGCTGCATAACGCAATGCTTGACGAATGTCTTCCGTCTCAAGGTAAGGATAAGCATCGATTATTTCGGGAATGGTCATACCATTGGCAATTAAATTTAGAATCAGCGATACGGGGACACGCATATTTCGGATACATGCTCGTCCACCCATAACGTTTGGAGAGAAAGTGATACGGTCAAGTCCTAACATAATAATCTCCTGTCAAATTAGCGGGCTCATTCCCAATAGGTGTTCAATTTCAATACCATCATCCAAATCATCCCAGTAGATGGCATACCCCCCCGGTTCGATTGACCAGTTATTCCGTTGGGTTTCAGAGGCGTTTGCGAGCCATTTTAGCCAATCAATTTTATCTACCGGTAAACTGATGGTACGATTATCGGATAGTAAAATTGACAATACCTTCCCTGAAAATTGCACATCTTTCATTTGATACTCCAATGCTAACACCACCAATATTATACCATAAACCCAAACATTCTCCCATAAAAAAGCACACCGAGTTTTCGGTGTGCCGGGGTTGGCGCGACACGGCTATTCGTCTGCTTTTTGGGGTACGCGGATGTAAAAAGTGCATTCTGGCGCACCGGTGGACATTCGCTGCAAAATGCCGATGGCAGCGCGCCCGTGCGGGGCGTGTTTATCTTCAAATTCACGGTCAACAAATGAGCGTTTTTCTGCCAGCGGCAGCGAGTCATCTAAATTGATGGTGTTCATCAGAAATGCCGGTTGTTTGCCCGTAACAATGTCAAACGCTCCCATCTTCATACCCAAACACGCGGCGCAATTATGCTGATTTTTTTCGGTATATTCGATGTGCGGGCAGATTGTAATTCGCGCGCTGAAACGTTCGGGGGTATCCAGCAAAATTTCTTCTTCAAATGAAAAACCGAATGGTTCCAGCAGGGTATAGCATTTGGCGAAAATATCGGCATAGCCTTCGCTGATGTCAAACGGTATCATTCCCCGCTCGACCATTTTTTGCAGGGCATGTTCCATAATTTCTGCCAGTAGCGGCACGGCGATGCGTTCGCCGTATTTGTCGGCAACCGTTTCGTAAATTGATTCAAACGCAATTAAATGGAGAACATTTGCCAGAATTTTTGGGTCTGTCGAGTTTAGCGCCATCACTCACCTCTTGTCCATAAAAAATCCATTGAAATTGCTTTCATTATACATTGTTTTCTGTCAGAGTGCATAAAAAATCCCCAACCGGCGCACCGATTGGGGATAGAAAATATGTGTGTCAGATTTTTGCCCGTCGCAAACGAAGGCTGTTGCTGACCACAGTGATACTGCTGAACGCCATCGCGCCGGCAGCGAGCATGGGGTTGAGTTGTCGCAATATATCTGGCACAAATGCGAAAGGATACAATACACCCATAGCCACGGGAATGAGAATGATGTTGTAAATGAACGCCCAGAATAAATTTTGCTTGATAATCCGCATAGTGGCTTTGCTGAGTGCAATTGACTGCGGCACTGAGCGCAAATCGCCGCGCATCAGGGTGACATCGGCGGTTTCCATTGCCACATCTGTGCCCGTGCCGATGGCAATACCGACATCGGCTTGCGCCAGCGCGGGGGCATCGTTGATGCCGTCGCCGACCATTGCCACCAGCCCGACCCCTTCCGCCTGCAATTTTTTCACTTCGGCGGCTTTTTCACCGGGCAGAACTTCGGCGCGCACGCGGTCAATCCCCACTTCGCGGGCGATGGCTTCGGCGGTGGCTTGATTGTCGCCGGTGAGCATAACCACCTGCAAACCGAGCCGGTGCATTTCCGCGATGGCTTCTTTCGATGTGGGTTTGATGGTATCTGCCACGGCGATGACTCCCGCCGCGTCGCCATCTACTGCCAGCCACATCGCGGTTTTGGCTTCCGACTGCAACTTTTCCGCCTGCGATTCCAGCCCATTCAGCCGCACCGAGCGTTCCAGCATCAGATTTTTGTTGCCCAGTGCGATTTCCCGCCCGTCAATGTGGGCAATAATTCCCCGCCCGGTGACGGATTCAAACTGTTCGGGTTCGGCAAGGGATAGATTTTCCGCCTGCGCGGCGCGCACAATGGCTTCGCCGAGCGGGTGTTCGCTGCCCCGTTCCGCCGATGCCGCCAACCGCAGCAGTTCGGCGCGGGGGTGGTTTCCGGCGGCGAGCACATCGGTGACCGCCGGTTCGCCCACCGTGACCGTGCCCGTTTTGTCGAGCACCACCACTTTCAGCGCGTGAGCGCGTTCCAGCGCGGCGCTATTTTTGAACAAAATGCCCTTTTCCGCACCTTTGCCCGTGCCGACCATAATGGCGGTGGGCGTGGCGAGTCCGAGCGCGCACGGGCAGGCGATGACCAGCACCGCCACCATGCGAATCATCGCCGGGGTGAACCCTGCGCCGACCACAAACCACCATACCAGCAGAGTCAGCGCGGCAATGCCGATGACCACCGGCACAAAAACCGCTGCCACTTGGTCAGCCAGCCGCTGGATGGGGGCTTTGCTGCCTTGCGCCTCTTGCACCAGCCGGATGATTTGCGCCAGCGCACTTTCCGCGCCGACTTTGGTCGCTTCGATTTTGAGCCGCCCGTTTTTGTTCAGCGTCGCGCCGATAACCGTGTCGCCGGTTTTTTTGTTGACGGGCATACTTTCGCCGGTAATCATACTTTCATCCACCGCCGATTGCCCGTCCAGCACAATACCGTCCACCGGGATTTTTTCGCCGGGGCGCACGATGACCACTTCTCCCGCCGTCACTTTTTCGATGGGAATGTCAATTTCCTGCCCGTCGCGCACCACACGGGCGGTTTTGGCGCGCATACCCATCAATTTTTTGATGGCGGCGCTGGTTTGCCCTTTGGCGCGAACTTCCAGCAGTTTACCCAATTTTATCAGGGTGATGATGACTGCGGCGGTTTCAAAATAAACGTGTTCCCCCGCTGCCAAACTGCCGAAAGTCAACATAATGGTGACGACGATGCTGTACACATATGCCACCGATGACCCCATCGCCACCAGCACATCCATATTGGCGGAGCCGTTGCGCAGGGCATGGTAACTGCCAACATAATAATCCCACGCGACATAAAATTGAACAGGGGTTGCCAGCGCGAACATCACCCAGTTGACCCACGGCGCGTGCGACCATGCGCCCAGAATGCCGAAATCGCGTGCCATGCTCAACAGAAATAGCGGCAGAGCAAACGCGACACCCACCCAAAATTTGCGGGTCTGGTCGGCAATTTCCGCGTCGCGGGCGGCTTGCTCGGCATCTTCCAAATCGCCTTCAGTGGCTTCTACCACCCCGTACCCCGCGCGCTCGATGGCGGCAACCATATCGGCGCGGCTGACCAGCCCGGGAATGTATTCCACGGTGGCTTTTTCGGTGGCGTAATTGACCACTGCCGCTTTCACGCCGGGCACTTTTTTGTTCAGCGTGCGCTCGACGGTGGCGGCGCAGTTGGCGCAGGTCATACCGGTGATGGGTAGTTCGATTTTGGCGGTTGCCACGCCGTACCCCACATCCTCAATTTTGTGGATGATGGCATCCATATTCAGGGCGGTGGGGTCGAAAGTGATGGTGGCTTTTTCGGTGGCGTAATTGACCACCGTGTCTGCCACGCCATCCATTTTTTTCAAATTGCGCTCAATGGTCGACGAACAATTGGCGCAGTGCATCCCCGTCACGGGGATGGTCAGTTGTTTTTCGGACATCATACCTCCGGTGGGTAGTTGATTTCTTCCAGCAGTGCGGCAATGCTATCCCATGTGGCGGGCGCATCCCACTGCACGGTGACCATTTTGCTGGCTTCTTCTGCTTTCACGCTGGCAATGCCGGGCATTTCGCCCACTTCGCGCTCGATGGTCATCACGCAGTGACCGCAGGTAATGTTGGGTACTTTAAATGTTTTGCTTTCCATCAGAAAATCTCCTTATTTTGGTAGTATGAAAATATGAAGTATGGAGCAGGAAGTATGGGCAGCATACCCATGCTTCATACTTCCTGCTTCTTGCTTCATAATTTGCCGGTGGCTTCAAAAATACTCATAATTTCACCGATGACCCGTTCGCGCTCGGCGGGGTCATCGCTGCGCAGGGCGGTGGTCACACATGTGTGCAGATGGCGGTTCAGCACGATGCTGTTCACTTTATGCAACGCGCGCTGCACTGCCAGCACCTGATTCACAATATCGATACAGTATTCGCCATTTTCCACCATACGCTCAATGCCGCGCACGTGCCCTTCCACGCTTTTCAGCCGATTGATGATGCTGACGGTGGTTTCATCGGTTTGTTTTACGATTGTATCCATAATTATAGGTATCCCTCCCATGTTGACCCCACCCCCTGGTGGGGGGGGTATGTGTATGGGAGTATAATCATTTTTTATAACGAGTCAAATCACCCCGCCGAGAAATCTGACATTCGGCGGCAGACGGGGTATCATATCGAAAAGTAACTGTTTAGGATTGGGGTTCGCTTCGAACAACTGTAGGGGCAACCTTTGTGGCTGCCCTGTTCTGGGTGACCACAAAGGTTGCCCCTACATATCAAACGAATATCTGGCTTGATTTTGCAGTAGGTTCTAAAATATCAATTGTATCAAGATGTATTATTTGAAAGGGGCACTAACGATGGATATTTATATTGAAAAGATGGCAAAAGCCATTATTCACTATTCTACAGATGTGAAACCCGACGAGCGCGTGCTCATCCGTGTCACCAGCCCAGCGGGACAGCCGCTGGCACAAGCCCTCTATCGAGAGGCGCTGCGTACCGGTGCGTATGCGTTTACGTATATTCACATGAGCGATGAGAACAGTTTGGCGATGGAAGCCACCGATAATCTTGACCTACTTGCCGCGCCCAACCCCATGCTGGAATTGATGTACCAAACCTGCGATGTCGTCATCCGCGTGGACGCATCAGAAAACCCCAGCGCTCTTTCTGACTACCCCACCGAATTGCAGCGGGCGCGCGGTAAAAGTGCCGGCGCAATCCTGAAAATCCAAATGGAACGCGAAGGCAACGGCAGTATGCGCCGCTGTTCCACACTTTTCCCCACGCAGGGATACGCACAAGCGGCGGGTATGTCGCTGCAACAGTATGAGCGGTTTGTATACCATGCCTGTAAACTGCATTTGGATGACCCCGTCGCCGGTTGGTTGGCACTTTCAAAAGAACAGCAGCGGCTGGTGAATTGGCTGCAAGGGAAAAAACACCTCAAAGTCACGGGCAAAAATATCGATATGGAAATGTCCATTGAAGGGCGCACGTTTATCAATTCCAACGGCAAATCGAATTTTCCCAGCGGCGAAATTTTTACCGGACCGGTGGAAGACAGCGTGAATGGCTGGGTAAATTTCACCTATCCGGCATATTACGGCGGCAATCGGGTGGATGGCGTTTCGCTGGCATTTAAAGACGGGGTGGTGGCCAAAGCCACTGCCGAAAAAAACGAAGCGTTTCTGCTGGCTGCCATCGATTCCGACCCCGGCGCACGGCGGCTCGGCGAATTTGCCATCGGCACCAACCGCGATATTCAGCGGTTTACCGGCTCCATCTTGTTCGATGAAAAAATCGGCGGAACCGTGCATATGGCGCTGGGGCAGGGATATCCGCACACCGGCAGCGTCAACAAATCTTCCATCCATTGGGATATGATTTGCGATATGCGCGACGGCGGTGAAATTTGGGTGGATGGCGAACTGTTTTACAGAAACGGCGAATTTGTGGTGTGAAACCGGTGATGGTTCAAATTGATGGGTGAAATGAATGTTCTTTTCCCTCTCTTTCCATCGGAGAGAGAGGGCTTCACCCACCGTTTGGCACGCGCACATTCCACCCACGCTCATTTCGACCATTGGACGAAAATGAGTATAATCCCCATAACTATTTTTGTTGAGAGTGCACACAAATTTCCCATAAATTGGTTGCAATTACGCAATATGTGTAGCAAAAATTGTGTTTTTGCACAAATGCGCTAGCCATACGCCTATGAACAAGCATACCACCGAAATATTAACACGCATAAAACCATATTTGCCGCCGACACTCGACTTTTCTGCTGCCAAGAACCTGTCGGTGGACGATGCAACGACCATCGCCATTCATTTAGCATCATTGCGACAGGGTATTGCCACCTACCTGCCACGTTACCTGGTTGAGCAGATAGCACAAAATCCTGAATCGGGGCAGGTGCGCGGCGAGTTCCGGTTTGGTGCAGTGATGTTCGCCGATGTATCCGGGTTCACCGCCATGTCTGAAAAACTCTCGGTATTGGGCAAAGAAGGCGCGGAAGAGATTACGGGGATTGTTAACGGTTATTTTGATAAAATGTTGCGCATCAGTTCAAAATTTGGCGGCGACTTGCTGAAATTCGGTGGAGATGCACTGCTACTTTTTTTTGAAGGCACAGACGGCGCGCACCGTGCGCTGACCACCGCTTGGGCAATGCAAGCCGCTATGGAGCAGTTTGCGCGGGTAAAAACCTCGCAAGGGACTTTCCCGCTGCGAATGAGTATCGGCATTGGAACCGGCAATATCTTTTTGGCGGAGTTGGGCACGCCGGAAAATATGGAATATGCGGTGATGGGGCAGGCGCTTATCAATATGGCGCGAGCCGAAAGTATTGCCAACGCCGGCGAAATTGTGGTTGATGTGGCAACCCGCCGCGCCACCGAGTCGGTAGCAGCGTATGAGCCGGTTAAAAACTTTTGGCGCGTGACAAACCTGCTCGAAACACTCGGACCGGTGGCATATTCCAGTAAAATTTATCCGCGCCTCCCCAATCTGGTCGAGTCATCCATTGAAACATTGCTTGAATTTGCGTTGCGGCAGGTCAAAATCGTCAATGGGTTGAAGCCGTTTTTGCCCGAAGAATTGCTGCACCAACTCATTCTCAATCCGCAGAACCCGCTGTTGCCCGGTTCGCATCGCCCCGTTACGGTAATGTTTGCCAACTTTTTTGGCATTGATGACATCATCGAAGCGTTGGGCGAACCGCACCAAAACACCATCACCCAAATTTTGAACGACCATTTCGTGACGATGAGTCGCATCATCAACCAATTTGGTGGGGTGGTGAATAAAGTTGATACCTACGCCATCGGACACCGCATTATGGCGTTGTTTGGCGTGCTGCGGGCACACGAAGACGACCCCCAGCGAGCCGTCCGCGCTGCGTTGGCGATGAACACGGCGCTGGCGGATGTGAACCGCCGCACCGCCGCACTTTTGCGGAAAATTTGCCCAATCGGCGAAAAATTCGGCGATATGCCGCTAAAACAGCGCATCGGGCTGAACAGCGGATTCGTCTTCGCCGGAAATGTCGGTTCGGCAACGCGGCACGAGTACTCGGTGATGGGCGATGAAGTCAATCTGACAGCGCGGCTGATGGGTGTGGCAAAAGAGGGAGAGGTGCTCATCAGCCACAGCACCGCCCGGCGGGTAGAAGGCGCATTCGACTTGCGCGAAAAAGCCCCGGTGCGCGTAAAGGGCAAATCGCAACCCGTACGAAATTTTGTGGTGCTGGCAGCACGGCAACAGCCATCGCGCTGGAAGAATCTTTCTGAATCGCCGATGGTGGGGCGCGATGACGAATTGCAAACGGGGTTAGCCGCCATCGAGCAGGTTTTGCAGGGGCGCGGTACAATTCTGGTCATCAGCGGGGTGTCGGGTATCGGCAAAACCCGTTTCGCCGAAGAATTGGCGTATCGCGTCGAACAGCGCGGGGTGGATTTGTTGGCGGGCATCTGTCTGTCATACGGCAAAACGATGACCTACCATCCGTGGGCAGATATTCTGCGCAGTCATTTCGGTATTGCTCAAAACGATGATATTTCGGCGCGGGTGGCGGCGGTTAGGCGCGGTATGACTGCCATCGGCGAGGGGGATTGGACGCCGGTTATTGCCGATGTGCTGGGGCTGGATGTGCCCGATAATGACCTGACCCGCGCCATTGACGCCAAATTGCGCCGTCAGCGCATTATGGATTTGACGGTAAAATTGCTGCAAACCCGCGCCGTGCAAAAACCGCTGCTGCTGGTGCTGGAAGATGCTCACTGGGCAGACCCCGCTTCGATGGAACTGATAAATTATGTGGCGCGAAACATTGCCGACCATCCGATTTTGCTGGTGTTGCCCCACCGCACCGACCCAGATTTGCCCGATTGGACGGCATTTCCGCACGCCATACACATCCCACTGGTAGATTTACCCGATGATGCCTGTTTGGAAATTGCGCGGGGGATGGTCGGCGGGGTGGAACTTCCGGCGGAGTTACAGCAACTCATCCTGTCGAAAGGGGAAGGCAACCCGTTTTTTATCGAAGAGGTGGTGCGGGTGCTGATTGACAATCGGGTCATCAAAAAAATGCCCGATGGCACATGGAAACTCGCCGGAAATTTGGCGGGGATAGAACTCCCCGATACCATTCACGGCATTATCATCAGCCGCATTGACCGCCTGCTGGAAATTGACCGCCGCATTTTGCGGGTGGCATCGGTGGTGGGGCGTATTTTCGCCTATCGGGTGGTCAGCAGTGTGCAAAATTATGGCAGCACAGAACCCATCGTGCGCGAACATTTGGATTATCTGCAAAATTTGGGACTGACCGAACTCTTTCAGGTTGAGTCGCTGCTGTACCGGTTCAAACATCTCACCACCCGCGAAGTGGTGTACGAAAGTTTGTCGTTTGAGCAGCGGCGCACACTGCACCGCCGCATCGCCGATTTTTATGAGCATGTTTTCGCCGATTCATTGGGTGAACGGATAGATTTACTGGCATATCATTATTTTGAAGGACATGCGTGGATGAAAGCAATAGAATACAATTTGCGAGCCGCCCGGCACGCCCGGCGAGAATTTGCCAATGCCACCGCCGTTGAAGCCTACCGGCGGGTGCTGGAATCTGCCGCGAATGTGGAAGATACTGATACCACCGCCGCCCGACTGGAAGCACACGAATCGCTGGGGGATGTGCTGATGCTGATGGGGCAGTTCGATGATGCGCTGGCACATCTGTCGCAGGCGCGAGATATTGTGCAATCAACCGGCGATGCGCCCCGGCTGGTGGATATTTTCCGCAAAATTGCCGCTGTGTACGAGCGCCGCAGCGAGTTCGACACGGCGTTTGAGTGGCTGGAGCGGGGGTTGTCGCACCTGCCCGCCGATACGCCCACCGTCGAAGCGGCGCGCATATATCTGCTCGGCGCGGGTGTTTTTCGGCGGCAGGGGAAAAACGAAGAGGCAATTCAATGGTGTGAAAAAACACTGCATGTTGCTGCGTCGATTGATTCTCGCCTTAGCCTGCAAACCATTGCGCAAGCCTATTATAATTTGGCGGGAATTTACACGCGGTACGGTGATTTTCAGCGGGCGATACAGTTTTCGCTCGATAGCGTGAAAGTGTATCAGCAAATAAACGATGAGGTAGGACTTTCGCACGCCTATAATAATTTGGGAAATGTGTACAGCGATTTGGGCGATTGGGAAAAAGCCACCGAAGCCTTTGAACGCAGTCTTGCTGTAAAACAAAAAATCGGTGATGTGCTCTATCAAGGCTTCATCAGCAACAATTTGGCGAACATTCAAATGAATCGCGGCAATTGGGCAGATGCCGAGCGACTGTTCTCACAGAGTTTGGATGTGTGGAAACAACTGGGGGCATCACTGCCGCACGCTGTAACCGCCAGCAATTTGGGGCAATTGCGACTCTACCAGCAAAATTTCCCCGAGGCGAAACATTTGCTGGCAACCGCCGAAGAAATTTTCGCCAGCATCGAGTCAGAGGACTTTTTGCCGGAGTTGGAACGCCGCTGGGCTGAATATCATTTACTCACCGGCGATACCGATGCCGCGCTGAAACACATCCGGCGGTCGCTGGAGTTGGCGGTTCAGCAAGAGGCAAAATTGGAAGAAGGGATGTCGTGCCGTGTGCTGGGGCTGGTTCAAATGGAAAATGGGCAAAAAAAACTGGCGGAAATCTCGCTGCAGCGAAGTTTGAGAATTTTAACGGAACTGAACAGTACTTACGAAATTGCGAAAACAAATGTGGCATTTGGTTTATTATGGCAAAATGAAAATCCGGCAGCGGCAAAACGGTATTTGCAGGTGGCAATCGAAACATTCCGCTCATTGGGGGCAAAGACAGATTTGCGCCACACTGAAAATCTCATCAGCCACTTGCCATAAAATGTTTCGAATTATTGGAGGATGGAACCCATGAAACAACAGATAAAACTTTTGACGGCGATTTTCGGCGGTGTTTTTGCCGTGTTGGCGGTATCGCTAATGTTGCAGGTTGTCGGTGGGAAAATCGCGCCGGTATACGCCGATAGTGGCGCGATAATCCGTGTAGCGCGCAGCGGTACAAACGTTAATACTTGTGGCGCGGAAGCTCAACCATGTCAAACTATTCAGTATGCAGTTGACCGTGCCGCACCGGGGGATGAAATTCAGGTGGCAGAGGGATATTACACGGAATGGTCATCGCGGAACGGTATGACCGCCACACTGTTCATCACCAAATCGATTGTTATTCGCGGCGGGTATACCACTACCAATTGGAGTCTGCCTCCACAACCGTTTACCCAAGTTGTTACACTTGATGCGCAGGGTAGGGGGCGGGGTGTGGTTATTATGTCAACCACTGCCACGCTTGAAGGGTTCGACATTACTGGGGGCAACGCCTTGGGAAACAGTGGCGGTGGCGTTTATGTTTATAATGCCCCCAGTTCATTTTTGCGGAATAATATTATCCACGAAAACTCTGCCGATTTTGGCGGTGGTATCTATGTTTTTAATTCTAGTGGCATCTCTTTGGAATGGAATGATATTTTCTCAAATACGGCGCAAATAAAAGGTGGGGGGATCTTTTTGGTTGATACAGCGGCGTTGGTGAATAGTAACCATATTTTTCAAAATACATCAAATATAAATGGCGGCGGTTTAGCCATTGGATTTTCGGAAGTTTCTACCGGTACCTTGCAATTGTGGGACAATATGATTGCCGATAACCGCGCTAACTCGGCGGGGGGGGGCATATATTTCCACAATACAGTTTCTGGAGTGGGTACAGAGGCTGTCAATAATGTGGTGATAGATAATATGCTGACCGGCACGTCTGCCAGCGGTAGTGGTATTTTTATGGCGAGCAATGGTACTGCGCCGAAATTTTTTCACACAACCATTTCGAACAATACCGGTGGCGACGGCATCGGAGTGCATGTTGAAGGGTCTTCTCCCATCGAATCGGTGTGGTTCACCAACACCATCATCGCCGACCAAAATACCGGTGTGAAAGCGTTGAACATTTCGGCGGGAACAACCGTCACGGTGAATATAGACCATGTTTTGTGGTTCAACGTGCTAACCCCCACAGTCAATGGTAGTGGGGGGCAAGTGAATACTTTTAATGAAACTTTCGCCGACCCGATGTTCGACCCGGATGGGTTCCATCTCACTGCGGGGTCGCAGGCGATAGACCGGGGTGTGGAAGCCGGTATCCCCACCGATTTTGATGGTGATTTCCGTCCCTTTGGTGCGTCGCCCGATTTGGGCGCAGATGAGTATAGTTCTGGGGGCTTTTCTCCGGTGACAAATGTATCGCTAACGGGACCATTTACGGCGTTGGTGGGCAGTGATGTTACGTTTGTGGCAACGGTTGACCCGCCGGATGCCACCCAGCCGATTCATTACACCTGGACGGCAACCGATAAGGGCGTGCAAGAGTTCGATACAAACCTTGTATCGGCAGTCACCATACATTGGACTTCTCCCGGACAGAAAAATGTTTTCGTGCGGGCGGAAAATGGCACCACTGCCAGTGCCACCGCATCACAGACCATCGCCATTTTGGGAGATACCTTCGAACCGAATGACGTTTATACCGATGCCTACCCCATTGTGCCAGATACGCCGTACCTGTCGTTCATCAGTACTTTAACCGATGTGGATTGGTACACATTCAACATTACCAGGACTTCTAAAATTACGGTTACATTGGAGGGAACGCCGTACCTGCCCGATGATTACGACCTGTTTCTGGTTTCGCCGCTGCCGCCAACCCCATACCCCGAAAGCGATGTATTGAGCGAGTTTACCGATGGGGTGGATGTAGATGCTGTAGGCAATTTGTCATCCATCGGCAATTTATCGTCCATCGGCAATCTGTCGTCCATCGGCAATCTGTCGTCCATTGGCAATCTGTCGTCTATCGGCAATTTATCGTCCATCGGCAATTTGTCATCTATCGGCAATCTGTCATCCATTTCCACCAACCCCATCACCTACCCGGAATACATCCGCACTACGGCTTATCTCCCCGGCGATTACTATTTGGTAGTGGCGCGCGGCGAAAGTGCCGCACCGCATTACAAGCCGTACACGCTCACCCTGACCACCCAACCCATACCCTCGCCCACCTGCCAGTGGGTTGCCCCGCTGTCTGGCACGGTTGTTTTACCGCCGAACCCACCCGCGCCGTATCCCGATGCACATATCGGCGGCGAAACACTCATCTTGTGGAATTACAGCCGTATGGCACAGACATATGGTATCACCGCAGCGAATACTTTGAGTGGCACACTCAAAACACTGGCAGATACCGTCACTGGCACACTGGTTTCGGTGGAGCATAACCCTTCTGTGGCGACGGCATATAACAACTGGAATGCCAACTATTGCAACCCCCGCGCCGCCAATGCGGTGGGCGATGCCATCAAAACCGCGTGGATGCAAAATTTCAGCGGAAAATATGTGGTGCTGGTCGGTTCGGATGAGATGATACCCTTCTACCGCTCGCCGGATATGACCACCATTGCCAACGAGCGCGAGTTTGCCCCGCACTCGCAACTGTCAGACGGGGCAATTTGGGGCGCACTCAATCAGGGCTTTTTGCTCACCGACAATTTCTACGGGGTTCGCAAGCGCGGATTCTTGATGCGCGGGCACGGGCTGTGGGTTCCCACACTGGCGGTGGGGCGACTGGTGGAAACACCGGCGGACATCAAAAAAATGGTGGATGGTTATTTGAACAAGCCTGTGATTCCGGTGGATGATGTACTCATCACCGCGTATGATTTTCTCACCGACAGCGCCCGGCTCATTTCCGATACCGTATCAACATGGAACGTGACCACCCAAACCACGCTCATCAATGAAACATGGGTCGTCACCGATGTGGTGAATGCGTGGACGCAATATGTGCCGGGGCGCGATGTCGTTTCGCTAAACGCCCATTTCGAACCGTGGCGCGCCCTGCCCGCCGCCCCCAGCACCGGCTACGACGCCTTCGACCTGTTTTACAATTTCCACATTACCAACAGCAATACCATCAGCGACAGTCTGATTTTCTCGATGGGCTGTCATGCCGGGCTGAATATGCCCGATGCGGATGTGGATACGCCGTATATTGATGCAGGGGGCAACCCGTGGGAGGTGAATCCCGATTTTCCGCAGGCGTTGGCGCAAAAAGCCAGCGTGATGGTCGGCAATACGGGGTACGGTTACGGGGTGGATGACTCGCCCGAATATACCGAATGGCTGATGTACCTGTATGCGAAAATGCTCGGTTCGCGGCACAATATGCCGGTGGGCGAAGCCCTGCAACGGGCAAAACGCTATTACATCGGTTCTGCGCCGAGCGGCGGCATTTCGGTGTATCACGAAAAGGTTTTGCTGGAAGCCACGCTGTACGGCTTGCCCATGCAGCAGGTGGATGTACCCAAACCGACCCCCATCAGCAATAGCGCCATCAGCGGGCGGTTCAGCGGAATGCAGTCTGCGCCACGCCCGATTGCTGCAACGGCATCAAATTTCATCAGTGCGACCATTACCCTGACACCGACGCTCAATCAAAGCGGCAACGGTTCCTATTATTCACTGGGCGGCGAAATTCAAGCCAGTCCCGGACGACCGATACAGCCGCGCGGCACGCTGTTCATCAGCAGTAATGCCAATGGATTGCTGCCGCATGGCGCGGTACTGTTCGACGCTACCTTCACCGAGACCACCACCTTCAACCCGATGGTTACTCGTCCCATTACTGATGTCACCCTGTCCGAACCGGACCTGAATGTCGGTGGATGGTTCCCCAATAAATTGTGGGCGGTGAACCGGTTCGGGAAAACCAATGCAGGTGACGATGACCGGCTGGTGATTGTTGGCGGGCAGTTTAAAATGACCGATTTCACAAACGGGGTTGGCACGGAACGAGTTTTCACCCGGATGAATCTGCGCGTTTATTACAGCGAAGATGGCAAAGATTACCAGCCGCCCGTTATCTGGAAGTCTCGCGGCGTGAAGTTCGATGACAAAATGATTGTGGAGGTCGATGTGGAAGACCCGTCGGGAGTGCAGGGGGTGGTGGTGAGTTATCGCCCTTCGGCTGACCCGCTGGCGATTCGCAGTCTCGAACTTTCACCCGCCGAGATTGACAACTTTGGCAATGGCATCTGGCGCGGCGAAATTCCGGGCGACCCGAACGTGAGTTTTTATGTGCAGGCGGTGGATGCTGCGGGGAATGTGCAAATGGCGGGCAATAAAGGATTGTCTTTCGCCCCCGATGAACCGGTGATGACCTACCTGCCGCTGGTGTTGAAGTGATAAAAATGGGTATGGTTCATTTTGGCTGACAATTATCTTTACAGATGACCGGCTGTTGCCAATGTAGAGCAGGAAGCAAGGAGCAGGAAGCAAGGAGCAGGAAGTAAGAAGTAGGGAGCAGGGAGCAAGGGAGTAACTGTTTAACGCACGCTACTCGTCTCAAACAATCGTAGGGGCGGCTCGCGAGCCGCCCCTACGGACTTTGGCGCGAATTGACCGATTTTTTTCGGTTTCGTAGGGGCACGCTGCAGCGTGCCCCTATATTTTTCCCTGCCGATTTCACCCTTCAATACGCACTGCAGGCTACTCAGGATACGTTTTTCCCCTCTCCCCTGAACAGTTACTTTTTGTGAACAATAGTTGCAATACAGATTATTCGTTCCTTTCCCAATCTGTTGTAGTGTTTGTACGCAACGCAAAACATCTACCTACTGCGAACACTGCCGGTCGCCCAAACCGGCACGTTTCACGAAAATCGTTGGCAAAAGCGTGAAATCTGTAAAGATGATTTTAGGGCAACGAACCGTGCCGACCGTGCCGACGTACATAAACTTGTTGTGCAACTTGACAATTGTTAGATCCTGTGTTATTTGTTATTTAACTGATGTTACGCAGCAAGCATGTTGACAAACATTTACCGGGTCACGAAAGATTATATATTGGGTCAAACGCAAAAACGTAGGGGCACGCTGCAGCATGCCCCTACGAAGCCGAGAGAAGCGGTCGGTTTTTCGAAAAATAACGGCAAAATCCGTAGGGGCGGCTCGCGAGCCGCCCCTACTTTCGCTATTATATTCCGGCTTGCCGGGGGAACTCAAATTCTCAACTGCGTAACATCAGATTTAATCCCAATTGCCTTGCGTAGCGTTACTTTAGAAACAACCGAATAATTTTCAATTTGGCTAGGAGGAACTGTGAAAAAAGTTTTGTATTTCTCGATTGTGTTGGCTTTAGTTGTGTTAATGTTGCCTGTTTTAAGTGGTGGCTGGCAAGGGGGAACGTCCATCGGCACCATTAACTCCATTGGAACTATCAACTCCATCGGTACCATTAACTCCATCGGCACGCTGAATTCCATCGGTACCATTAACTCCATTGGAACTATCAACTCCATCGGTACCATTAACTCCATCGGCACACTGAATTCCATCGGTACCATTAACTCCATCGGCACGCTGAATTCCATCGGCACCATTAACTCCATTGGAACTATCAACTCCATCGGTACCATTAACTCCATCGGTAACCATAGTAGCTTTTAAAAAAGCCGTAATGTTTAATACTTCGCTTTAAGTGCAATTGGGAAAAAAAGAACGAGATAGATGTCTCGTTCTTTTCTTGTTGGGTGACGTTGACACTTTTAGTTGTTTGTAAAAGTGGGGAAGAACCTGAAATTATGAAAATAAAAACTATTGTTGTTCAAATTCTCTTGCTTGCGTTGTGGTTTTTTATCGGGTGGCGTGTGCGAGAACTGACGTTGAGTTCGGATATAATCTCGTTGGAGCAATTACGGACAGTTATTGAAAATAATGTTTATTATAAAAACCCTCCACCTTCACCATCAGAACTGACTTTTGCCGCTTCTCGCGGCATGGTAAATTTGACAGACGACCCGCGTGCGGTGTTTATGGAACCCAATGTTGCCAAGGAATATATGAAAGACAAACAATCATTACGAGCCGGTATCGGCTTTAAAATTGCCCACGAAGATGACCGGTGGGTAGTAACATTTGTCAACCCCGGTGAACAAGCAGAAAAAGCCGGACTTAAAGTTGGCGACATATTACTAAAAATTGACGATACACCGGTAGAAGATTATACGACATATATTGAAATCAGTATGTTAATCAGAGGTGAACCGGGAACGCCGGTAACATTAACCGTTTTGCGAAATGGGCAACAAGTCCGCATTGATGCCATCCGTAAAAATCCTGAACAGGTAAGAATTCGTATGATTGGGACTGATATTGCTTATTTGCGACAAGACGAATTTTCTATCCCGACCGCAGACTTGATGAAAAATAAATTGCAAAAATTACTTGATAATAATCCAAAAGGTTTGATTTGGGATTTACGTTATAATGGCGGCGGTACGAAAATATCGCTGTTAAGAATTATGGGCTTCTTTTTTAAAGACGGTCCCATATTTTACGAAAAAACCAGAGATGGCGAACCTCGTCTCAACCTTATTGAACCATCTGATTTCACCACAGATATACCGCTGGTTGTTTTAATTGATAAAAATACATATTCTTCACCGGAGGTTGCCTCTTCGGCAATTCAATACCGGCATCGTGGGATATTGGTTGGCGGGTCAACATTTGGTAAAGGCACAATAACTCAATTCTTCCTGTTTGCCAATGGCAGTGCGTTGCAGTTGAGTACTGAACACTGGCTGACACTCTCAAAAGAGTGGCTGGAAGGAAAAGGTGTATCTCCGGATATATATATTCAAGACGACCCTCAAACGCCCGACGACGAACAATTGAACTGTGCAATTGCAATTTTGCGAAATCAAAATCAATCAGAAGATAATCTCAATAGCCTATGCCGGTAAATCCGAATTGGAGAGAATTATTGTAACCATGCAGTGTAGGTAACACAGCATTTAATCGTGGTTATCATTTTTAGCCACGAGTTTTCACGAATTTCACTGATTTTTTCTTAAAATTCGTGTAACTGCTCACTGTGTTGTGTTCGTCTCGAACTAAAGTTCAAGGATCAAAACTCAAGCCGACTTAAGTCGGCTTTGGCTTTGAGCGCGGAAATTTATTTCCGCGCGTTGACCGGTTACCGGTATCCGGCAAGGGTTTGATTTCCCCCTGCAAGCCAAAATACAGACGCAGGGGCGGCTCACGAGCCGCCCCTACAATGGTTCAGAATCTGTGTTCATCTGTGTACTATTTTTACCGCATCTGAACACGGTTTCGCGTTGCCAAAATTCTCATCAAAACAGCCGCCGCTGAACGGGCGGCGTTTTGCTGCCCGCCGCTCTTCAACCGAATGCCACCGCCTGCGCGATAGTGTCATCCGCGCCGAATGAAATGATTTGTTTGCCGCGATTGACGCGGTTGGCTTTGGGGAAATCTGCCACAGCGAGATGATGCCGCAACCCTTTGCCCGACATAATGTTGACCATCCCTTTGGCGGGCGCAACGGTTGCCGCGGCGACTTTTCCGGTGGCGGGGGTAATTTTCAGCGATTGCACCCCCTGCCCGCCGCGTCCCTGCGTGGGGAACTCTGCCAGCGGGATGCGTTTCGCCCAGCCGTGCTCGCTGACCAGCACCACCGCGTAATCTTTCTCATCCGGCGGGGCGATGGCGCCGGAAATGATGGCATCCCCTTTGCCCACTTTTATCGCCGCCACACCGGTGGCGCTGCCGCTCGCCTGCGGATTGACCGTCTCTTCTGCGAATTTTATCGCTTTGCCGTTTCTGGTGAACAGCATCACATTCTGTTTGCCGTTGGTGATGTCTGCCACCACAACTTGGTCATCACTGCCCAGCCCGCCCATCACGGTGAACCAGTGTCCCTCCCCCGCCGAAATGTCGGCGATGGCGGTGCGTTTCACTTTGCCATTGGTAGCCGCCAACGTCAGATAACTTTTCGGCGAGACAATCGCCCCTGCCACAATCACTTCCCCTTTTGCCAACCCCATGGCAGTGTTGGTGGTTTTATCGGGGATGCGGAAAATGGGTCCATACCACGCCCGTCCCCGGTTGGAAACCAGCAGCACTTTGTCGTCCTCTTTCGTTTTCAGATAGAATAACGGCGCGTCCACCGCCCGTTTCGAGATGCCTTTCGACTGTCTGCCGCTGAAACCTTTGGCGGGCACGCGGTACAGATTGCCACGGGTGGTGGCGGCGATAATCTGCGCCCCTTTCGGTTTCAGCAAATCTTCTTTCGTCACCAACCCGTCTTTGCCTTCTTCTTCCAGAATGACCGTTTTGCGCGGGGTGGCATAAGCCTCTTTGATGTCGCGGGTTTCTTCCACCACCACCGCCAGCCGTTTCGCCTCCGACGCCAGCAGCGATTTGAGATATTTGATGCGGCGCGACAACTCTTTCCGCTCGTCATCGAGTTTTTTGCGTTCCAGCGCCGCCAGTCGCCGCAGTTGCATATCCAAAATAGCGGTGGCTTGTTCCGTGCTCAACTTGAATCGTTTCATCAGATTGGCGCGGGCGGTATCGGTGGTGCGAGATTTGCGGATGGTTTCAATCACCGCGTCAATATGGTCGAGCGCTTTCAGCAGCCCCAGCACAATGTGCAGACGGGCTTCGCGTTTTTTCAATTCGTGTTTGGTGCGCCGCACAATCACATCGAGCCGGTGTTCGATGAACAGCGTCAGCACGCGCGGCAGCGACAGATACTCCGGTTCACCATCCACCAGCGCCAAATTGATGATGCCGTAAGTGGCTTTCAGACTGGTTTTGCTGAGCAGTTGTTCCAGCACTTTGGGCGCGCGGTATCCGCGGGTGATGGTCACCACGATGCGCATGCCCTCATAATCCGATTCGTCGCGCAGGTCGCTGATGCCTTTGATTTTATCGTTCCGCACGCCATCGGCGATTTGGGTGAGCAGGGTGGATTTGTTCAGCCCGTATGGTATTTCGGTGATGATGAGTTTTCGCGCATCCTCCAAATTGCTCACCGGATTGCTGTTGCTGTCTTCGCCGGAAATAACCCCTTGCATGGTGATTTTTCCCTGCCCGGTGTTGTATGCCTGTTTGATGGTGTCCACAATTTCGCCGCCTTCGGGGCGTTTGCGGTAAATGATGCCGCCGGTGGGAAAATCGGGTCCGGGGATATATTTCATCAGATGGTCAACGGTGATTTTTTTGCGGGCGCGCCAATTTTCCGCCATAAAAATGAGCGCATCGCACACCTCACCCAAATTGTGCGGTGGAATTTTGCACGCCATACCGACCGCAATCCCTTCACTGCCGTTGACCAGCAGGTTGGGGAATTTGGCAGGCAGATATTTCGGCTCTTTCAAGGTATTGTCGAAATTGTCCTGCCATTCGATGGTATCGGCGTCGATATCCGCCAGCAATTCTTCGGCGGGCGCCGCCATCCGCGCTTCGGTATAGCGCATTGCCGCCGCGCCGTCGCCGTCAATCGAGCCGAAATTGCCCTGACCGTCCACCAGCGGCACGCGCATCGAAAAATCTTGCGCCATGCGCACCATCGCATCATAAATGGCGGCGTCGCCGTGCGGGTGGAATTTCCCCATCGTGTCGCCGACCACCCGCGCCGATTTGCGGTATTTCGCGTTCGAGCGCAGTCCCATTTGGTGCATGGTGTACAAAATGCGCCGGTGAACGGGTTTCAGCCCGTCGCGCACATCGGGCAGGGCGCGGTCTTTGATGGTTTCCACCGCGTAATTCAAATACGCCGATTTGAGCATACGGGCAAACTGTACGGTCGATTGCCCGGAAAGAATATCCATTGAAATTTGTTCGGGTGTCATAATATCTCTCCAATAGCGAGTGACGAGTGACGAGTAGCGAATGGTAGTCAGCGTTCAGCCATCAGCATTCAGCGAATGAGTGAATTTTTATCACGTATCACGTTTTCACGTTACATTCACTATTCATTTTTCGCTATTCGCTATTCATTACTCCATTTCCCCCATTCGTTCGATGAGCCACGATTTTCGCGGCGGCACCGATGACCCCATCAGCAGTTCCAGCGATTGCTGTGCTGCGTGAAAATCTTCGATGGTGACCTGCACCAAATGCCGGTTGAGCGGCACGGGGTGGAAAACGGGTTTGTCATCGCCGTTTGAATCGCCGTTGGTGTAGGCATTGCGCGCCGCTTCAAACTCGGCGATGGCGGTTTTGGCGGCTTCCAGTTGTTCTTTGTCCACCGCGAAAACCGTTTCGCGCAGTTGGTCGGGGTTCATCTCGCCCAAACCTTTGTACCGCTGAACCTCCACTTTCCCCGACAACTTTTTCACCAGTTTGTCGCGTTCGGCATCGCTATAGGCGTAAAATCGTTTTTTCCCGGTGGTTATCTGATAGAGGGGCGCCACCGCCCAGAAGAGTCGCCCGGCGGCGACCATTTTCCGCATAAATTTGAACCCGAGCGTGAGCAGCAGCGCGCCGATATGCCCGCCGTCCACATCGGCATCCACCATGACGACCACCATGCCGTAGCGCATATCGTCCAAATCGAAATCGGTGCCGACCCCGCCGCCGATGGCGCTGATGATGGACGAAATTTCGGTGTTGCCCATCGCTTTGTTCAAATTGGATCGCCACACGCGGAAAAATTCTGAACGTGTGGCGATCCAATTTGAACAAAGCGATGG
>JALVZI010000394.1 GCA_027022125.1 Anaerolineae bacterium
TCGTATGTGCGCCAAAAATAGCGATTGACCACATTTCCGGCATACTCGTGCATTTTCAGCCGTTCCACCATCAAAAAATTCTCCCAAAGTTGCCCGACATCGTTTCGCAGTGACAGCGGATTGAAATTCTGTATCAGACTGTTGCGTACACCGTTATCAAAAAAATAATACCGCGAATTTTTGGTGATTTCTTTGCGTAAATTGCGAGAAAAACCGTCAACCCTGTAAATAATGAATACCTTTTCCAACAAATCGAGGTAACGCGCCACGGTCTGGCGATTGATGCCCAGTTTGGTCGCCAGTTCACTCAAAGATACTTCGTGCCCAATTTGGAATGCCAGCAAGCGCAGCAAATCAACCAGTTTATCTGCTCGCCGCACCCCTTCAAGTTCCAGTAAATCCTTAAAAAGGTAGGAACCGGTCAACTCGTTCAGCAAGCGTATTTGTAAATGCGGCGGACTGCTGACGATTTCCGGGTAACTGCCTCTGATTAACCATTGTTCGAGCGCCGTCCGCGCTTCAAAGTCGCCAAAATGCCGGCGAATTTCATGGTAGGATAGAGGATATAGGGTGAAAGTGAGTTTTCGTCCGGTCAGCGGCTCGTTGATTTTGTTCGCCAAATCAAAAGAAGCGGAACCGGTCGCCAAAATAGTAATATCCGGGTGATTGTCAATCAGGATTTTCAGATTAAGCCCGATATTTGGGACGCGCTGGGCTTCATCAATAATCAGCAACTTAGCCCCGCCCAGCAATTCATCCAATTGCCGCCGGTCTTGGGATGCCAGAGCGTTGCGATAGTGTAACTCATCGGCATTGAGGATATGTGCGGGCAAAGAGACGTTGGCTTTTATCTCTTGCACCAAAGTGGTTTTGCCCACCTGACGAGGACCGTAAAGAACGATAACCTTGCCGGGCAATAGTGATTGCTGAATTTGCGATTGAAGTTGTCTTTTTATTTTCATAAATACAGTATAGCAAACCGTCCGAATTTATCAAAATACGGACGGTTTGGCATTCTTTTCTATTTGACGCATAGTGTTCGCTTCGAACAATCGCAGGGCAGTGATAGGGACTCGCTGAATCGTATTGCGTGATGCGTGATGAGTGAAACGTGATGCGTGATGAGTGAAACGTGAGTCTTGCTACCTTGCCACCCTGTTATTCTGCAACCCTGCAACCCTGCAACCCTGCTACAGCGAAAATTTGGCATACGGGTCGTCGGTTTCGTTCGGTGCGGGGACTAATTCCACCAGCGACGCCAAATCGAGTTGCCCGTCGGTCATTTTGTCGAGCCGGTCGGCTTGACGGCGCGCGGCGATAAAATTGCCGTTGTGCCGCTCGCCGCCGGTGTGTGCCACAAATTGCAGCACGGCAAACGCTTGCTGCGCGAGGTCTGCCATCAGCACCATTTCCGGCGTGGGCAGATACCCTTTTTCGCGGGCGGCGGCAAGCACCGAGTCAACACCGGTCGCCAGTTCCTCAATATCCTGCCACTGCCGACTGACCGCCAGTTGGCGGCAGGCTTCCACCACCGTTTTGGTGCAGCGCGCCATCGCCTGCGGATTTTCTTCTGCCACGGCTTGCGCCATATTATCTGCGTGCGAGTTGACTATCATTTTTGCTCCTGTGTTTGGTATGGTTCATTGCCAACAACTTTCGTGAAATGTGATGAGTGATGCGTGAAACGTGATGCGTGAGGCGTGATGCGTGAGACGTGATGCGTGAGGCGTGATGCGTGAGACGTGACATTGGACTTTGGACATGAGACCTGAGACTAACTTGCAACTCTGCTACCTTGCCACCCTGCCGCCCGACTTTGGGCTTTGGACTTTGGACTTGGAACCATAAACCCGAAACCTTGAACTTTGAACTTTGAACAACCCTAAATGAACTATGCCTTACCTTTCAATCTCTCTTTCCAAACCAGCCATAAAAAATACGGCACGGCATTCCACATTCGCCGCCAGCGCCACGGTTGATGCGCGAACCGGTGCAGCCATTCCAGCCCGAGTTGCTGCATCCATACCGGTGCGCGCGGGGTTTCTCCGGCGATAAAATCGAATGCCCCGCCGACACCCATCAGCACGGCGGCGGGCAAGCGGTACATATTTCGCGCAATCCATTTATCCTGTTTCGGCGCGCCATACGCCACCAGCACCACGTCCGGTTGGGCGGCGCGAATGCGCGCCACAATCGCATCTTCATCTTCCGCGCGGGGCGACCCGGCAAACGCGCCGACAGCCACCATCTGCGGATAGCGCGTTTTCAGCGCGGCGATGGCTTTTTCCGCCACGCCGGGCTGCGCGCCCAAAAAATAGAGGCGATACCCCTTTTCCGCCGAAAGTTGCGCCAGCGATTCCACCGTGTCCACCCCGGCGATGCGTTCCGGCAGCGGTGTTTCGCCGAGCCAGCGTGCGGCTTTCAGCAACCCCGTGCCATCGGCAAACGCCAGCGCGGCGCGGTTGATGATGCGCCGAAAAACCAAATCACGCTGTGCCGCCACCACAAATT
>JALVZI010000395.1:0-4987 GCA_027022125.1 Anaerolineae bacterium
TTTACAGACCGCGAAATTCGTGAAAATTTGTGGCAGATTTTTTATCAAACCGAAATTGTCCATAACATAATCGAAGAAAATCCGCAAAACCGGTATCAAAAAAAGATTTGTCAGTCAATCAGGTTTCAGGTTTCAAGTCAGCACGCATCACGTTTCACGCATCACGTTTCACGCATCAAATAACCAATCTCTAATCGCCATTCTCCAATCTCCCCTTCTCACCCGCTCACTCTCTCACCTGCACGGCGCGAGCGTGCGCGGTGAGTCCCTCCGCTTCCGCCAACCGTTTGGCGGCGGGCGCGATGGCTTTGGCTTCTTTCGCCGACAGCCCGAAAATGCTGATGATTTTGGTGAAATCGCGCACGCTGAGGGGACTGGCAAACCGTGCCGTGCCCATCGTGGGCATCACGTGGGTGGGTCCGGCGGTGTAATCGCCCAAAACTTCATACGTGTGTTCGCCGACAAAAATGCCGCCGGCATTTTTCACCTGCCCCACCAGTTCCCACGGGTTCTGCACGTGCAAGCATAAATGTTCCGGTGCATACAGGTTATTCAATTTCACCGCTTCCGTCAAATTGCGGCAGATAACCGCGCCGCTCTGTGCCATTGCTTCGGTGATGATGCCGAGCCGCGACAGCGTGGGCGATTGTTTTTCGATTTCCGCCTGCACGGCGAGTGCCAGTTTTTTGCTGGGGGTGATGAGAATCGCCGCGCTTTGGGTGTCGTGTTCGGCTTGGGCGAGCAAATCTGCGGCGACGAGTGTCGGGTCGGCATCCGTATCGGCGATGACCAGCGTTTCGGTGGGACCGGGCAGCCCGTCAATATCCACCATACCGAACACCTGCCGTTTGGCGGTGACGACAAAAATGTTGCCGGGTCCGACAATTTTATCCACTTTGCGGATGCTTTCCGTGCCGAAAGCGAGCGCGCCGACTGCCTGCGCGCCGCCCAGCGCGATGACCTCTGTCGCCCCGGCGATTTTTGCCGCCGCCAGCAGTACCGGCGCAATTTTGCCGTCTTTTCCAGCGGGGGTGGCGACCACCACTTGCGGCACGCCCGCCACCCGCGCGGTGACGGCGGTGTGAATCAGCGTGCTGGGGTATGGCGCTGTGCCGCCGGGGGCGTAAACCGCCACCCGTTCCAGCGGGCGAATCATCTGCCCCAGTGCGCCGCCGTCATCCCGCCAATCGAGCCACGATTGCGCGGGTTGTTTTTCGTGAAATTGGTGGATGCGGTCTGCGGAAAATTGCAGCGCATCGCGCAAATCGGTGGGGATGGCGCGGTATGCCGTTTCAATTTCGGCGGGCGGCACGGTGAAACTGTCCGGCGCGCCGCCATCAATGCGAACCGTCCACTCGCGCACGGCGGCATCGCCGCGGCGGCGGATGTCGGTTAAAATGCGGCGCACGGCATCCTCCACCGACAGCGGTTCACCGAAGACGCGGGCAATGCCGGCGGTCAGCGTGGGCGATTGTTCCGTTTCACCGACGGGTTTTCGGTGCAGAAGTTTCCGCGTGCCGGTGTCGGTATCGAAAATGGGGAAGATGGGTTTTTGAATGTTCATAAACTCTTGCTCCAAACGGGTGATGCGTGAAAAATCACGTATCACGTTTTCACGCATCACGCATCACGTTTCACAAAATCATTTCAAAACCAGCGGCAGGTAAATGAAATAGTCTCCGGTGGGTGTGGGTGTCGGCGCAACGGTGGGTTCGGTGGTGGGGGTCGGCGATGGTTCGGTGGTGGGCGTGGGTGTCGAAGCAGCCACGCTTTGCCCGCAGACGAATCCACTGCACAGCGATGCACCGTTGCTCACCGACCCGGCAATCGGCTGAGCGATGGTGTTGCGCAGGGTGATACCGCTCGCGGTGATGGTATCGCCGCCGCCGGAAACCACGTGCCGGGACTGGTTTTCGCCTGCCGCCAGCGCGATTCCCGTCAGCAGTAGCGCGCCAATTGCTGCGCCGATGACGATTATTTTCAGGCGTGAGACATTCATCGCTGCCTCCTAAAATGCTACTTCGGTGGCGCGCACGGTGGCTACCCAGCGGATGGTTTGACCGGTTGCTCCCGTAACTTTTATAACCAATGCTTCGTTGGTATCATCGGCTTCAACGGTGACATTCCAACCGGAGCTGCCGGTTTCGTTAAATGTATCGGTGGTTCGTGAGCCGATGAGCCGGGTGTTGTTGCTAGAATCACGACTGATTGTGCCTACAAGATGGTATCCGGCCGCATAGTTGTTGCTTTGTTCAATTGCCGCAACTTGAATATCAAAAAATACGGTTCGTTTGGCTGCAATGGTTATTCTTTCGCTGCTGCCATCCAAGAAAATTTCTTGGTTAGCGGCGCCATTGGTGGTAATACCGCGCAGAACATAAGTGGTGGCTTGTGCGTCGCCGGCAGAGTCGAAACCGCCGCTGGCATAAGCCATTTCGCCGTAATGGGTGGTTTCCGCCCGATAGCCGCCCGGAATGGTGCTATTTGTGGCGGAGATGACGTTTGACCGTCCGCCACCGATAGTACCATATTCCCCATTTGATTGATTGCTCTGCCCCCCGCCAATGGTGGAATAGTTAGCGGTGATTTGGTTGCTGTTTCCCCCGCTGACGGTTGCAGCATAACTGGTTATCGAATTTTGGTAGCCACCACTGATGGTATCATACGCTTGCGTGGTATGGTTGCCGTACCCGCCACCGATGGTTGACATTGTTTCTTCTGCAATGTTATTTCCTCCACCACCGATAGCAGAGGCATTTCCTTGTGCCGAGTTTTGAACGCCACCAGCAATTGTGCTATAAGTAGCGTATGTGCCAGAAATGACGTTTGACTGTCCGCCCCCAATGGCAGCACCGATACTGGTATAGATAACATTAGTTTGCCCGCCTCCGATGGCGGCGTATGAGCCGGAAATAATGTTGGTGTATCCGCCTCCGATAGCAGCGTATGAGCCGGAAATAATGTTGGTGTATCCGCCTCCGATAGCGGCATAGGTTCCGGTGAGCACAGCATTTGACTCTCCCCCGCTGATGGTGCCGTAATTGACATTTGTACCGGTGATAACGTTGGCATGTCCTCCCCCGATGGCAGTGTATGTGCCATTGGTGGCGTGGCTTGTACCCCCGCCGATGGTGGCATAGCTGCCGTCAGCTCGATTGTTTCCACCGCCACTGATGGTGGTATACCCGGCGGTGGCATTGTTTTGGTATCCACCACTGATGGTCACATAAACACCACTTGCTGTACTGCCGTTACCCCCGCCGATGGTGGCATAGTTGGCGGTGACGCTGTTTAACCGTCCGCCGCCGATAGTGCCATAAACCCCTCTTGATTGATTGCTCATCCCGCCACCGATGGTGGAATGGTCGGCGGTGATTTGGTTGTTGCCCCCGCCGCCGATGGTGGAATCGTATCCGCCGGTGATACTGTTACCGTAGCCCCCGCCAATAACCACATAACGGTCGCCATCAACGGAACCAGCGTGATTGTTTGTTCCCCCGCCGACGGTGGCGGCATACCCAGGTGCAGTGTTGTTCGCACCGCCACTGATGGTGGTGTATGTGTCGTTTGTGGTATTGTTACTTCCCCCGCCGATGACACTGCCGGAACCGGAAACGGTATTGCCGATTCCCCCGCCGATGGTGGCATATGTACCGGTCATAGCAATTGTGTTTCTATAGCCGGAACCGATAAAAGCGTATGTGCCGGTGATGGTGTTGGTATCGCCCCCGCCGATGGTGGAAAAATTGCTGCTGATGGTGTGGTCGCGCCCGCCACCGATGAAACCGTAGGTGCCATTGGCGTGATTGCGCAGTCCGCCACCGATGGTGGAATGGTCGTCGGTGATTTGGTTATATCCCCCGCCGCCGATGGTGGAATCTTGCCCCCCACTGATACTGTTGGATTGTCCCCCGCTGATGGCAGCGTATGTGCCGTCTACAGCGACTGTGTTTCCGGAGCCGGAACCGATAAAAGCATGTTCGCCAATGACACGGTTGAATCCGCCGCCGCCGATAACACCATTGTTGCTGTAAACGATATTATCGTGCCCGCCGCCGACGAAGGAATCTTCGCCGCTTGCCGTATTATTGTATCCCCCGGCTATGGTTGCGTATAACTCGCTGGCTTCATTGTCGCCGCCCCCGCCGACAGTAGCATAGGTATCGTTGGTGGTGTTATATCCCCCGCCGCTGATGGTGGAATATGAACCGGCGGCGGTATTGCCCTTGCCGCCGGAAATGGTTGCAAAACTGTTGGTTACATGGTTGGGGGAGGATGAGCTGCCACCACCGCCAATGACCGAACCGGAAACACCTGCAGCGATACTGTTTTGCTCGTAGCCACCGATAATGTTGGGCACATTGATGCCCGGATTGAAGCGCATAGCGATGGTATTGTTGACTACCAGTGTCAGCGTTTGAGAATCGGTGGTGCCGAGAATGGCGTTTGATGTGCCACTGTTGCCATCGAGTGCCCACGCATTGGCGGCTTGCAACGCATACGGCACAGAGGCGAATCGCTGGCGGGGCATCGCTGTGCCATTCACCGTTACCTGCAGCCAGCGTTCACTGCCGCTAAAATCGCTGGCGCTGAGCGGGGTAACACTCCCCAACATCACCGCAAAATAACCATTGTTGACCGGAACGCCGCTTTGCGTTTCCGTCCACAGTGCCGAACCGCCCGTTTCCGCCGCATACAAATCGAATTGCAATGTGACCGTGCCGGTCATCGGATTGCCGTCACTGCCGGTTAAAAAACCCTGATAACTGATAATGGTCGGGGCTTGGGCATTGGGTTCAGCCAGTGCGGTTATCGCCCCAAAAATAAATAATGTGAGAGTAAATCCAATAAGAATACTGACGGTAATTTTTGCGCGTTTGCCTTTCATTCGAATCTTCCTCCTGAGGATATATGGTTTTTTGGGTTTTCAGTTGTCAGTAACGCATTAACCTGAATTCGTTTTTCCCAAAAGAATAAATCCGTTTGT
>JALVZI010000395.1:4997-6307 GCA_027022125.1 Anaerolineae bacterium
TGGTATGTCATTCCCGCGAAAGCGGGAATCCAAAAGGTTTTTTATGGATTCCGGATAATTTCCTGCGGAAATTTCCGGAATGACAAAAACTTTGAATTGAGGTCATTACAAAACTGACAACTGACAACTAATCACTGACGACTAACTGCTCATTAAGCCGTTTCCAGCGTTCCGGCTCTTCTTCAAAAATGAAGAGGGCAGGCAGCACCACCACCCCGCTGCCGCCGATGGCACGCAATTGCTCGATGGCGGTTTGCAGTTTGCTGCGGTGAACCACCAAACTGATGGCGTGCCAGCCGTTTTCAGCGGGCGTTTTGGGATACACCGGCGAAATGGTAGGTCCCTGCAAGCCGCTCAGCACCGGATAGCGGTGGAGTTTGCGAGCGACCGCTTCCGGCGAATCGCCGCGCACGTTGGCGATGATATTGTAATGTTGCGCCGCGCGCAGATGCGCTTCGAACCGTTCCAGCAGCAGATGTGCCGTAGCGAGCGCATCGGGGTTGGATTGCAGAATTTCGCGGTTGCCGAAAAAGACGGCTTGACTGCTGAGAATGCGTCCGCCGTCAATTCGTTTCAGCCGATTTTCTTGCAGAGTCAGCCCGGTTTGCACCAAATCGACGATAACATCTGCCGTGCCCATATTCGGGGCGGCTTCCAGTGCGCCATCGGCGTGCAATTGCCGAAACGGGATGCTGTGTTTCGAGAAAAAGGCAGCGGTTTGCCGCTCGAATTTGCTGACCACCCGCAGGGGGTTTTTGGCGGGCAGGGTTTGGGCGTGTGCCGCCAAATCGGTAATGGTGCTGACGTGCGTCCACTGTTCGGGTACGATAACTTCCAGCGTGCAGTGTCCGAATTCCAGCGCATCGTGAATGATAACGATTTGATTTTCCGCGCCGCCATATTCCGCGACCATATCATATCCGGCAATACCGAATGCCACCGTGCCGTCGCGCACCTGCCGCACGATGTCGGCGGGGCGCTGAAACCATACCTCAATGTTTGGCAGGGCGTTTATCTGGGCGATATACTGGCGGCTGTTGCGTTGTGTAACTTTCAGGTCGCAGGCATTCAACAATTCGAGGCTATCTTGTTGCAACCTGCCTTTGCTGGGCAATCCCAGCCGAATTTTGGGGGACATCAATTTCTCTCCGATAGATGTTGGGTTCGTTGGGTTCAAGGTTTCAGGCTGATTGACTGACAAATCTTTTTTTGATACCGATTTTGCGGATTTTCTTCGATTATGTTATGGAAAATTTCGGTTTGATAGAAAATCTGCCACAAATTTTCACAAATTTCACGGACTTTAAATG
>JALVZI010000395.1:6317-8283 GCA_027022125.1 Anaerolineae bacterium
AAATATCCGGAATCCACAGCAAGAAACAGTGGATTCCCGCTTTCGCGGGAATGACATGCGTTTCCTTTTTCGACCATACACCACAGGATAACACGGTTTTCGAGTTTTGTCAGCCAATCAAGGTTTCAGGTTTCAGGTTCAAAGTCTCACTTGCTTACTTTCACGTTTCACGGAATACAAAATACGCAATACGTTTCACGAATCACCAATCACCAATCCGGTAACAAAAAAGACCGGATTTCTCCGGTCGGTTAATGGGTGTTCGGCAGGTTTAATCGTCTTGAACGTATGATTTTACCGTGTTCATTAACCGATTTAAGTCCACGGGTTTGGTAAAATGCTCTGTCGCGCCGACTTCCATTGCGCGTTTGCGGTGTTTGCCGCTTGCCCACGCTGAAATGGCGATAATGGGGGTATTCGCAGTGGCTTCGTTTTTCCGAATCAGTTCGATGGCTTCGAACCCGTCCATTCGGGGCATGCGCAAATCCATCAAAATGACATCGGGCAACCACGAAAGCGCCTTTTCGACACCTTCTTTGCCATCGGCGGCAGTTTCAACTTCAAAGCCGCCGAGTTCCAGCATTTGCGCTAAAATATCTCTTTGGGCAGGATGGTCTTCCACGTAAAGAATTTTCGCCACAGGCGTGTGCTCCCATTCAATCGGTACATTGGTAATTTTATCATCAAATTGGTATGATGGCAATACTTAATCTGTTTGATGATTTACAGAACGGTTACACGGAAATTCTGCAATCTTGTCAGAGGAAATAAGGTATGCTACACTATATCACTTTGAAGGCGATAGTATTCCGGTCCACACGAGGCTTTGTATGAATGTTAGAAAATCGTTTTTTGAAACGCTTTTTTTGCTGTTGATAATTGCTGCTTTCCCCGCCACGGCGAGTATCGCCGCCCCGCCGAAGCAGGGCGAACTGGCGGTCATCACCGCGCCCGCCGATAACGATGTGGTGCGCGGTGTGGTGAGCATCATCGGCAGTGCGGTACACCCTGCGTTTGACCGGTATGAACTGGCGTATGCCGTCGAACCGGTGACATCCAACGACCAGTGGGTTGGTATCGGCGAAGTGGGGCGCGAGCAGGTGGTCAACGGTGAATTGGCAAAATGGGATACCACCATTTTGCCCGATGGCAGTTACAGCCTGCGCCTGCGAGTGGTACGGAACGATGGCAATTACAGCGAAACCGAAGTGAAACACGTGGTTGTCGCCAATGCTGTGCCCACCGAAACCCCGACACCGTCCGCCAGCCCCACACCGACCACCACGCCCACGCCGCTGCCACCCACGCCGACCATCGTCATCGAACTGCCGACGCCGGAAGCCACACCCACCCCGCGGGTGCTCACCGTCACTGAGACGCTGCCCACCCCGGAAGCCACCGCAGAAGGCTTGCCCATCCCCAAAGTGAAACTGGACGTTGCCCCGCTGAAAAGCGCGTGTCTGCTCGGCGGGGGCGGGATGCTGGTCATCTTCCTCTTTTTCGGTTTCCTGTCTGCCATTCGGTTGGCGGTGTTGGGTTTCGCCAAACGCACCAAACGCGGACGCCGCAAGCGGTAGGTTGGTTGATTGGAAATTGGAGATTGGAGATTGGAGATTGGTGAAACGTATTGCGTATTTCGTGAAACGTGATGAGTGAAACGTGAAAGTGAGAAAGTGTGCAGGTGAGAGAGTGAGAGAGTGGGAAAGTGTGACGGTGAGACTTTGGACGAAACTTGAAACCTTGAACTTTGAACAACCGACCCTGCCACCTTGCAACCCTGCTACTTTGAAGGTGAGACTTTGGACTTGAAACTTTGGACTTGGGACTGAAAACTGACCGCTGACCGCTACATTGCAACCTTGAACCTTGAACTTTGAACATAAAACTCGAACCGTGAAACTTGGAACTTTAAACCTCAACTTCGGGCGACCCAAACCGACAATCAGCCATTCGATGGGGGCGGCGG
>JALVZI010000396.1 GCA_027022125.1 Anaerolineae bacterium
ATTGCTTCCAGTTCGGGGGGGATGGGGCGCGGCGAAACGGCAGACATGGGCGCGGGGTGTTCGTATAGTTGTTTGCGGGCAACTTCTTGGTCGCTGCTGCCTTTGAACGGGACGGTTCCGGTCAGCATTTCGTATAAAATAATGCCGATGGCGTACACATCAGTGGCGGCAGTCACCCGGTCGCCGGCGGCTTGTTCCGGGGCGAAATAGGCGGGCGTGCCCCACACCAACTCGCCATCATCCATCGCCGATTCGCCCAGCGCGCGTGCCAGCCCGAAGTCGGCAACTTTAGCGTGATTTTCCGGCGAAATGAGAATGTTGCCCGGTTTCAAATCGCCGTGAACCATACCCCGACGGTGTGCCATACCCACTGCGTTGCAAATTTCGATGCCGTATTGCACAATTTGGGGAATGGTCAGCAGTCCGCGGTTCAGCACGGTGCGCAGGTCTTCGCCTGCCACATATTCCATCACAATGTACGGGCGCTGGTGGTCTTGCCCAAAATCGTACACAGAAACGACATTACTGCTGTTCAGCGCGGCGGCGCTTTGCGCTTCGCGGTGAAAGCGCACCAGAAATGTGGGGTCGGTGGTGTATTCGGGGCGTAGCAGTTTTACCGCCACCGAACGCCCCAGCGCCAAATCTCGCGCCAGATACACCTCTGCCAGCCCGCCCTCGCCGAGTTTGGTATGCAGTTGGTAGCGGTCGTTAAAAACGATGGGCAATTGCATGGGCAATCTTCTCTATCCTCATTCCCTTTCATTTTACTGCATAAAAAGGTCTTCGCCAAACTCGGTGAATTTTTCGCGGAGATTTGTGAACGGGGTGTTACTCACTGACGTTACGCAGTGTGAGTGTTGACACACATGAAAATGCAGGGGCACGCCGCGGCGTGCCCCTGCAAAACCGAAAATCCGTAGGGGCGGCTCGCGAGCCGCCCCTACCCTTGCTACCGTATTTCGGCTTGCCGGTGGCAATGAAATCCTCTAACATCAGTGAGCGGTAATCAACGGCAAGTATACTTTGTGTGTGAAGAAAAGTGAGGTTATCCAATCGGCGATGAGCGCAGTGGGTGTAGCGGTTATATATGCAATGGCTTTCATTTCAGAAGTGTGAGAGTAACCCTTTAAATAACTGATGGTACTACTGAAACCGTGGGTGGTGAGGTTATTATTAAAAACGATGTTCTGTTCAGTTAGGTTAAGCAGTTCGTCTTCAGCGTATAAAATGTAAAATGGGGGGAGGCTGGTGGCAGAGTCGATATACCGCGCCGGCGATGCTTCTACCAGTTGGGTGGTGTTGCTAAACCCACCATGAAACGTTTGCGAGATGGCATCTCGCCAAAACAAGTGGTTAACATCGGTCAGTGAGTATGCACCGCTCATAGTAACTAGTCCTTTTATGTCAGGTTGGAGGGCAGCAAATTGAGGGTTGGTAGCCAATAGCGATACCAAGTGTCCTCCTGCCGAATGTCCAAATACAACAATTTCTTGTGCATTGCCGCCATTATCGGCAATGTGGTCAACCGTCCACCGGAAAGCCGTTGCCACATCGTTAATATTATCGGGATACCATGCTGCTTTCACCCCCGGCAGCACGCATGTATTTCTGTCAGAGCAATTTTGTGCCGCGGAATAAACTTCGCTAGACGTCAACCGATAATCTATCACCACCGTTACCCATCCCTTTTCGCCGGTAAACGACTGTGCCACAAATTGATACCACCCGCGATAGCCGTCAATCCATGAGCCACCGTGCACAAAGAATACCACCGGTTGGTTTTTTAAAAAGGTTTGTCCATTATTGGCGCGGTAAACTGTTAGTGCACGAATCTCATAACCATTTTTGTCAGAGTATATTTTGTCTGTCTCATCGGGACGTACATCGGTGATGGTGAATGGGGTTGACCCATACACAAAATCTTGTTTGTAAATTTGGTAGGTTGTGCCGGTAATGGTGGTAACTGGCTCGCCCCAAGTATCTGAACTGGCAGCAAGCGACGGGGCAATTGCATCGGTGCGGCTGGATAGCCATAATTCGGCGGCAAGAAATACCGTAATCCCCAATACAATTGCTAACAGAAAACGAACATATCGTATCATCGAACCCTCTCTTTTTGCTATAATTATGATGTTGAACTGGTTGAAACTTTTTGCCGATGCAAAAAAAATTGCCGCGATCAATTCTAATTTTGGGTTATGTCACTCACCTTACGCAGTTTGGGATTTGACAGGTGTTTGATATTGTTATAGTAGATTTGCCTTTTCTCTCTCTTTGGGGATACAGGGGGTGGGGGAAGTCTTCAAAATGCATTTGTTGTCGATGAATCATAATTTTTTTTGTCAAATTCTCGACTGCGTAACGTCAGTAAGTTTATTAACTATTGCTTCTATTATAACATTTTTGTCGAGGTTTGTCACCGAACTAACAAAACTTTTGAAAAATGTGCCAAAACTACAGCGGGTGCGAAAGCGGGAATCCACCGCAAAAAACTGTGGATTCCGGAT
>JALVZI010000397.1:0-1447 GCA_027022125.1 Anaerolineae bacterium
AAGCGGGTATCGGCGTACTGGAAATTTTCGCCGAGGTGGGGCTGACCAAATCGCGCGGCGAAGCCCGGCGGATGGTTCAGCAGGGTGGTATTTATGTCAACGGGCAGCGGGTCAACGCCGTAGATGCCGTTATCACCCCCGCCGACATCACCCCCGACGGAATCCTCCTCCGCGCGGGGAAAAAACGCTACCATCGGCTGGTGATTGGTGATTAGAGATTGGTGATTCGTCATTCGTCATTTGTCATTTGCCCTTTGCTGAATCGCTGAATCGCTGATCCGTTGACTCGTTGAATCGCTGAACCATAACAACTTTGAACTTGAAACCTGAAACCTGAAACTTGAAACAACTATGAAAAAGAAACTATTCTGGACAATCATCATCTTTTTTGCATTTTTACTCTTTTGCGGGCTGTCGGTGGGATTTGGCGTGCTGGCATTCAAAGCAATGGAAGGGCAACCGGCATTCTTCACCACCACCGATTCGGTGGCGCTCATCCGTGTGGAAGGCGTCATTCAAGCCGGAGACCCGCCATCGGATGTTTTCGGCAATACCAGCGAAGGCGCATACAGCAACCGCATTGTGCGTGATTTGCGCCGTGCCGAAGATGACCCGCACATCAAAGCGGTTGTGCTGCGCGTGGACAGTCCCGGCGGCGGGGTGGTCGCCTCCGATGAAATTTACACGCAAGTGAAGGCGATGACCAAACCGGTGGTCGTTTCGATGGGGACGATGGCTGCCAGCGGCGGCTATTACATCAGCGCCCCCGCCGATGAAATCTGGGCAAACCGGCACACACTCACCGGCTCCATCGGGGTGATTATCCAGTTCGTGAACATCGAAGGGTTTATGAAAAAGTACGGTATCGGCGCAACCACCATCAAAAGTGGCGTCAACAAAGATACCGGCAGTCTGTACCGCCAGCCCACGCCGGAAGAAATTGCCATCTGGCAAAAAATTGTGGATGAGGCTTATGGTATTTTCGTGCAAATTGTCGCCGAGGGGCGCGGACTGGACGAAGCCACCGTGCGCGAACTCGCCGACGGGCGGGTTTATACCGGACAGCAAGCGCTCGACCTGCATCTGGTTGACCACTTGGGCAATTTGAAAGACGCCATCAACCGCGCGGGAGAACTCGGCGGGATAGCGGGCGAACCGCACGTGATTGATTTCCGCGCACCCGCGCCCCTGTTACCGGGTCTGTTCGGCGCGCTGCAAAAGCCGTCTCCGGCGGAAGAATTGCAGACCATTCTGCACATTGATGCCTCCCCATCGCTGATGTATCTGTACACGGGGAATTAGAAGGATGGGTGCTGATTGACTGACAAAACTCAAAAAACCTATAAATGCGATATGCTCCGAGATGTATAATCGAAAAAAGAAGCGCATGTCATTCCCGCGAAAGCGGGAATCCACTATTTTTTGCTGTGGATTCCGGATATTTCCC
>JALVZI010000397.1:1457-2505 GCA_027022125.1 Anaerolineae bacterium
ATCGAAGATAATCCGCAAAACCGGTGTCAGAAAAAAATTTGTCAGTCAATCAGGGATGGGTGTTCAAGGTTCAAAGTTTCAGGTTAAAGGTCATCAGTTTTCAGTAGTCAGCAGTCAGTTGTCAGCAAATGGGTGAATGGATAAATTTCTATCCCTACCCCTACCCCTATCCCTATCCCTATCGCCAATTCCAGTACTTTTTTCCCATAAGAAAATTGACACATTCTCCGACCGGTGATATAATCATTATGTAATGACATTATGTTAAATTATCGAGTCGTTTCGGTGACAATCATCACTTTTCGGGGAGAATGTGCCCATGCATAACAAAAATTACACCAATGCCGCCACCGATTTTTTGGAGGCTTATGCCAACACCAACTACCTCCGCCCGCTCAACGGCGAAATGCTCGACCTCTTTTATGTCAATCGCACCAATTCCGAACTCCGCGCGCTGCTGGGCGAACTGACTGCCGGCGTAAAATCCAAACCACCGAGCAACACCAAATTCCTCTTTGTGGGTCACACCGGTTGCGGCAAAAGCACCGAACTTTCCAAACTGGTCAACATCATCGAAACCGGCAGCGACGGCAAACGAAAATACCGCGTTCTGCAAAAAAAACTTCTCCCCATTCAATACTCCATCAGCGAAGTGGTGGGGCTGTACAACATCGAATTTGTGGATTTGGCGCTCTCCATCATTTTGGGCATCTACAAAAAAATGGAGCGGCTGGGTTACAATCTGGACGACACCCCCGCCCGCCGCGTTTACGACTGGCTCTATCAGGGCGAAAGCACTTTCAGCGGCGAAATTGACCCCGACGGCAACAATCTGGAACTCGGCAGTCTCATCCGGCTGATTGATGTGCGCCTGAAAAGTGAAGGCTCCGTGCGCGATGAAATTCGCGCCCGCATCCGCCGCTATCTCCCCGAACTCATCGGACTCATCAACCTGACCATAGACAATGTGACCGCCGTCACCGGCAAAAGCGTACTGCTCATCATTGATGACCTCGATAAAATTCAGCCACTCGATGCCGCGCTGAAT
>JALVZI010000398.1 GCA_027022125.1 Anaerolineae bacterium
CCGGATATTCGTTTGATATGTAGGGGCGACCCTTGTGGTCGCCCGGAACAGGGCAGCCACAAGGGACTGCCCCTACGATTTTTCAAGAGAATTGGGTTTATTGCCGACAATGTTTGTTGGTTTTGCATTAGGTTTTACCCTGAACTAAATGAAACTTTTGAAAAGTGTGTCAAAATTACAAAAATTATCGGTAATTTTTATGATGTCATTCCCGCGAAAGCGGGAATCCACGGTGTTTCACTATGGATTCCGGATATTTCCCTGCGGGAAATTCCGGAATGACATTAAAAATCCGTGAAATTTGTGGAAATTCGTGGCTGAAATTCAGTCACACAAAAAGTTTCAACCAGTTTCCTGTATAATGTCAAATGAATTTTAACAGATACCAAAAGACTGTCAAACGGGAAAAACGTCCCGCTCAATTCGATTTATCGGGCAGAGTGGCTGGGTCATCATTCATCAGCGAGCGCAGCACCGCCGGACGAAAGTTGAACATCGGTACTTCTTTCATATATTGCCGATAGTCATCGCCAAATTTGCGGATGGCTTCCGGCTCTTCAACCAATTTTATCAGTATCACCATCAACAGCATTTCCAGCGGTGCGATGATGAAAATGAAAGACGGCGAGCCGATGATGAGCGCAATCGACAGCGGGAAGAAAAGCAATCCCAAATGCATGGGATGCCGCATATGGGCATAAAAACCGGTTTTCACCAATTTGTTGGTATCCATACGGGGTACATCGTCGCCCTCTCGCCCCAGCCGAGCCAGCAATCGCCCGGTGTGACGGCTGACGCGCAGCACGAACCGGAGCAGAAACGCCCCGACCACCAGTGTGGCAAAATGGAAAAGCGGCTCCATAAACCAGTTCCAAAACCACAGCCAATCGAGATACAGTCCCAGCGCAATCCCACCGAGAATCATCACAATCCACATTGCCAATCGTGCTTTCATACGATGCTCCTTTTCCCATCTGGGGTAGGGGCGGCTCGCGAGCCGCCCCTACATTTTTGCTGAAAACTAAAAACTGAAAGCCAAAAACTCCCCCCTAATCCACCGCCAAATTGACCACCGTCACGCCGTCGCCGCCTTCGCCCTGCCCGCCGCCGCGATACGATTTCACCAGCGGGTGGGTTTTCAGCGCGTCGCGGACGGCGGCGCGCAGCGCACCCGACCCCTTGCCATGAATGATGCGCACAAACGGCAGTCCCGCCAAATAGGCTTGGTCGAGATAACTATCGAGCACGTGTAACGCCTCATCGGTGGTTTGCCCGCGCAAATCGAGTTCCATCCCCGGCGATTGCACGATGCCGCCGCCGCGCGGCGCGGTTGCCGTGTCGGGGGTTTCGGTGGGCGGCGGTTCGGCGGTGGCGTGCAGTTTGTTCCGTTTCAGCGTGGTGCGAAATGTTCCCAATTGCACCTCAACCTCATCTTTGTTCAACGCGGTGATAACCCCTTTGGCGTTCAAATGGGGAATTTCCACCTTTTGCCCCACTTTCAGCGGTTTGACGGGTTTCTGCGGCGCGGCTACCGGCGGCGATTGCACTTCGGCTTCCATTTTTTCCAGCCGGGTCTGCAAACTTTTTAAAATGTGTTCCGGCGCTTTGCCCCCCGCCGATTTTTCGGCGGAGCGGACTTTCCGCGCCTCGCGCCGAATCTCGCGCAGTTGCGCGCGGACGGCATCCAGTTCTTTTTGCGCTTCGCGGCGGGCGCGTTTCAAAATTTCTTTGCCTTCATCTTCCACATTCGCCAGCCGGTCTTCAATTTTCTGCCGATAGTATTCCGCTTCGGCGCGTTCTTCTTCCACCCGCAGACGCGCCATGTGCGCCGCGTCCAAATCGGCTTTTATCTGCGCCAGCATCGATTCGGTTTCGCGCGTTTCCTCATCCACCAGCGATTGCGCTTGCCGCAGAATATCGCCGGACAGCCCCAGCCGCTCGGCGATGGCGAAAGCGTTGGAATTGCCCGGAATGCCGATTTGCAATTTAAATGTCGGCGACAGCGTTTCCACATCGAAAGCCATGCTGGCGTTTTGCACGCCGGGGGTGGTGTAGGCAAACGCCTTCAACTCGGCGAAATGGGTGGCGACCAGCGTGGTTACTTTTTCCGCCAGCAGCCGGTTCAAAATGGCGTGCGCCAGCGCCGCCCCTTCGATGGGGTCTGTGCCCGCGCCCAACTCGTCAAAAATGACCAGCGAATGTGGCGTGCAGCGGTTCAAAATGGAAACAATGTTGGTCATATGCGCGGAAAAGGTGGATAAACTCTGCTCCAGCGATTGTTCGTCGCCAATATCGGCAAAAATGGCGTCGAACACCATCAGTTGCGAACCTTCGGCGGCGGGGATGTGCAATCCCGATTGCGCCATCAGCGTCATCAGTCCGGCGGTTTTCAGAGTGACGGTTTTTCCGCCGGTGTTCGGTCCGGTGATGACCAGCATACTCGTTTCGGGCGCGAGCCACAGGTCAATCGGCACGACGGTTTCGGCGGGCAGCAACGGGTGACGG
>JALVZI010000399.1:0-4417 GCA_027022125.1 Anaerolineae bacterium
GATATACCCCGAGATATATAATCGAAAAAGAAGCGCATGTCATTCCCGCGAAAGCGGGAATCCACTATTTTTTGCTGTGGATTCCGGATATTTCCCTGCGGGAAATTTCGGAATGACATTTAAAATTTGTAAATATTTGTGGTGGATTTTTTATCAAACCGAGATTTGCCATAACATAATCGAAGATAATCCGCAAAACCGGTGTCAGAAAAAAATTTGTCAGTCAATCAGGGTTCAAAGTTCAATGTTTCGAGTTTCAAGTTCAAAGTCACGCGTTGCGTTTCACTCAATCCATCTGTTATCTGCTGTTTGCCATGCCGCAAATTGTAACTGCACAGGGGAGACAGGAAAAACGTCCCTCGATACGCGATTCGCTACGCGAGAGGTTGACCAGAATGCGTTTTTCTCTGCCAATTTCACACTTCAATATGCCTTGCGGGCTACTCAGAATGAAATTGACAGGGAAAAATGTAGGGGCACGCTGCAGTGTGCCCCCACGAAGTCAAAAGAATCGGTCGGTTCACGTTAAAATCCGTAGGGGCGGCTCGCGAGCCGCCCCTACCCCACGATGGTTCGAGGTGAATATAGCACGCTGAGTAGTTCACGAAGGGATTGAAACATGAAACTATCCGTCATCATCCCAATTTATAATGAAGAAGCCACGCTGGAAGAACTGGTCCATCGAGTTGAAGCCGTTTCACTGCCGAAAGAATTGATTCTGGTAGATGACGGCTCGACCGATGGCACGGTGGAGATTCTGCGGCGGTGGGAAACCGACCCGCGCCCCGAGATGACCATCATCCACCACCCGCAGAATCGGGGCAAAGGCGCGGCGATTGCCACCGGGCTGATACACGTTACCGGCGATTTGGTCATCATTCAGGATGCGGATTTGGAATATGACCCGCAGGATTATCACAAACTGGTGGCGGCATTCGATTCACCGGCGCAGAAAGTGGTGTATGGCTCGCGGAATTTGCGGCGCAACCCGCGCAGCAGTTTCAGTTTCTACTGGGGCGGGCGGTTGCTCAGTTGGATAACAAATTTACTGTACGGCTCGCGCATCACCGATGAAGCGACCTGCTATAAAGTTTTCCGCACCGATGCCCTGCGCGAAATCGGCGTGGAAAGCACCGGTTTTGAGTTTTGCCCAGAAGTGACGGCGAAGGCGCTGCGGCGCGGCTGGCACATCCGCGAAGTACCCATTTCATACCATCCCCGCTTGTGGGATGAAGGGAAGAAAATTCGGTGGTATGACGGGTTGATTGCCATCTGGTGGTTGGTGAAATACCGATTTAAGCGAATGACGAATGACGAATGACGAATTGCGAATGCAGCGTGAAAACGTGATGCGTGACTTTGGGTTTGAAACTTTGAACTTGAAACTTGAAACCCTAATCCTGCTTTTGGCGGCGGTGCTGCGTTTTCCGATTCTGGCGCGGCAGAGTATCGCCTTTGATGAAGGCTTCAGTTTGGCGGTGAGCAGCAAACCGCTCCCCTTTCTGCTGAAAGCCATCCTCAGCGATGGGGTACACCCGCCGCTATTTTACATACTGTTCAAAGGTGCGCTGGCGCTGTTCGGCACCACGGAATTCGGGGCGCGATTTTTCACCGCCGCGTTGAGCATCTTGGGTGTGGCGGCGATTTTTCTGCTCGGCAAAACGCTGTTCGGGCGACGGGTCGGGCTGGCGGCGGCGCTGCTGCTGGCGGTCAACCCCGTCCACATTTGGCTGGCGCAGGAAGCGCGGATGTACAGCCTGCTCTCGCTGCTGGCAACGCTAAATTTCTGGTTTTTCTGGCAAACACTCCATCGCCCGCGCCGAAAATATTGGGTCGGACTATGGCTCACCGCCACACTGCTCATCACCACCCACTATTTCGGGCTGCTGATGCCCGCCATCCAGTTTTTCTATTTGGCATTCCGGCTGAAAAAACACCCACGCACGCTCATACCATGGACACTCACTCAATTTGCCGCCGGGCTGGTGCTGCTGCCGTGGCTCATCGCCACTGCCCTGCGTCCCGTCAAAAGTTTCGGCATCGCCTTTTTGGTGCGCCCCACCCCCGCCGATATGCTCTTTTCGGTGTGGAATATGGTCACGGGATTTGACCCATCGTTGTGGATGATTGCCCTGCCCGCGCTGGCAGTGGCGGCAATCGGCATAATTTTGGCATGGAAACGCCCTGCCGCGCCCACGCTGCTGCTGACGCTGTGGGCATTCGCGCCGGTGGTGCTGGTGTGGGTGGTCTCGCAACAGCGGTCATTTTACGCCGACCGCTATCTTTCGTTCACCATTCCCGCGCTGATGCTGCTGATTGCGGTGGGCTGGACACAATTTTCGGCGGGGCGCAAAATCATCATCCCGTTAATGGGGATTTTCCTGCTGGCGAATCATCTATTTCTGCTGAACGCGCCGACTTTTTGGAAAGACAATTGGCGCGGCGCGGCAAAATTTATCGCCGCGCACGAACAGCCGGGTGATGTGATTGTGCTCCGCTCGCCGCACATCGAATTGCCTTTCGACTATTATTATCGCGGGCAAGCAGAACGGCGGCTGGCAACCTTCAATCTGGACATCTATCCGGTGGCGGAAACCGTCGGCGATGCACCGCGGGTGTGGATGGTGATGCCGTACACCCGCCGCCCGACCCATTACCCATCGCAACCGCTCACCGATACCAGCGTATGGGTGCTGGACGACGAGATACCTGAATGGCAACACTTTGTCGAATCGCACCCAACACTCATCCACCGCCGGCTGCTCGGCGCGGAAATTTGGCAAGTGGCAAATGACGAATGATAAACAGCGAATGACGAATCAAACCCCGAAACTCATCATCCTCATCGCACTGCTGCTGGCGGTAATGGCAGGCGAAGCGATTGCCCTGCACCGCTACGCGATGGTCGCACCCGGCACGGCGGATTTTTTCGCGCGGTGGTACGGCGGAAAAGAACTGGTGCTGCACGGACGCAATCCATATGACCGCGAAATCGAACTCGAAGCGCAGCTGGCGATGTTCGGGCGGTACACCCGCCCCGATGAAGATCAGGTGAATTTCGCCTATCCGCTGTACACCGTTTTTCTGTTTTACCCGCTGGCATTTGTGCCGTACCCGTGGGCGCAAGCCATGTGGATGACCCTGCTGCAATTCGCGCTCATCGCGCTGACCGTGCTGACCCTGCGGCTGGCGCGCTGGAAAGTGTCGCCGCCGATGCTGGCGGCAACCGTGCTGTGGGGCGTCTTTTTCTATCCCGGCGCACGCGCCATCATGCTGGGGCAATTTTCCATTTTAGTGGCACTGGCAACCATGTTCGCCGTGTGGGGGCTAACCGCCCGCCGCGAGTGGCTCGGCGGGGCGGTGCTGGCGCTCGCCACCGTCAAACCACAGATGGTTTTTCTGGTCATCCCCTTTTTGCTACTGTGGGCATGGCGGCAAAAAGCGTGGCGTTTCATCGGCGGATTCACCGGCGGGATGACCGTGCTGCTGGCGGGCAGCCTGCTCTGGGTTCCCGATTGGATTTTCCGCTTTGTGGACAATCTCCGCGCCTATTCGGGCTATGTCGGCTTCGGTTCGCCGCTGGAAAATATGACCGCCCGTTTTGCCCCCGCCGCCGCCCACTGGCTCAATCCCGCCATCACCGTGATTCTCTCCGCGCTGATGCTGTGGCTGTGGTGGCGCGTGCTCACCCGCCACCGCGATGAATTTTGGTGGGCGCTGGTGTGGACACTGCTCATCGGTAATTTGATTGCCTTCCGTTCCGCCACCACCAACCATGTGATGCTCTATCTGCCGCTGATGTTTCTGTTCAAACGATTATCCACAGTGAAATGGGGCGCACTGTGGACACTCACCGCGCAGTGGGGATTGAGTATCGCACTGTGGGTCATCTTTCTGACCACCATCGACAAAACGCGCGGCAGCAATTTCGAGGCGATTTTTATGCACGGACTGCTCCCCACCGCGCTCATCGGCGTCTATCTGCTCGACTGGCGGGGGCTGCGGCGGGTTTCGGTGAAAAACGATTGACCCCCGACAGCGAATGCGATATAATTTCAGCAGGAGATTTGTATGGATGACCGAATCATTGCCGAAATGACAAAAATAATCGCAGATACCGTACATTCCCGGCGTATCATTCTGTTCGGTTCCAGAGCGAAAAATACCGCGTCGCCATCATCCGATTACGATTTCCTGATTATCAGCGATAACCTGCCCCCCAATGACCGTTACCGCACGATGGCGCGCTTGTGGCGGACACTATCCGGTTTTAAAGTTCCGAAAGATTTTTTGATATAGAACTAAATGAAACTTTTGAAAAGTGTGTCAAAATTACAAAAATCATCGGTAATTTTTATGATGTCATTCCCGCGAAAGCGGGAATCCACGATGTTTCGCTATGGATTCCGGATATTTC
>JALVZI010000399.1:4427-25355 GCA_027022125.1 Anaerolineae bacterium
GAAAGATTTTTTGATATACAACACCACCGAAATTGAACGCTGGCGACGCAGCAAAAACCATGTCATCGCTCGCGCACTGAATGAAGGGAAAGTGGTGTATGAGCGACCGTGATTTTGCCCGAACGTGGTAATTGAGATGTCATTGCGAGGCGCGTAGCGCCTAACTCAATGAAAAATGAACAATGGGCTGTTGAAAATGTGATGTGATATGTGATAACCTTCTTGTTATTCGTCCATTCACGAACTCGTTCCTTCCACACTCAAAGCGTAGAAGGCAACCGGGGAATTCGCAAATGAGAATCATTAATCACCAATTAACTAATAACCAATGACTGACCACCACTTCGCCTGCGGCTTGCAATGACATATTTCCGGTCAACGCGCGGAAATAAATTTCCGCGCTCAAAACGTAGGGGCGACCCTTGTGGTCGCCCAAAACAGGGCAGCCACAAGGGCTGCCCCTACGATATTCGAAGCAAGCAACTGTGCGCTGTAACTTTGAACTTTGAACTTAAAACCTGAAACCCTAAAATGGATACTCATAGCTCTGTTTGTGGGATGGCTGTTTTATGTGGCGGGTATCTATTTCGTCACCCAAAAACCGGTATCTCCCGCCGATATTCCGCTGATTACCGCAAGTTTGCGCCAACCGACCGCGTTTTCAGCGGCAGGACTGGGGCACACCACGCTGAATGTGCTGGCGGCGCTGTGGCTGTGGGCAATTGCGCTCGGCATCGGCGGCTGGCTGTGGCAGTGGCTCGCGCCGGACAGAAAAAATAGTCCACAGATACACACAGATGAACGCAGATATTCATCCGTTCTCAAAAATTTGCTATCAAAATCTGTGAAAATCTGTGTCCATCTGTGGACAAACCAACCTGAGCAACTTTCCACCGAGCGATTGATTTTCGGCGCGGGGCTGGGCATCGGCGCGTTGGGACTCCTCACCTTCGGGCTGGGGCTGGCGGGCTGGCTCACCCGCCCCGTTATTTTCGGTATGCTGGGCGTACTGTCAATAGTGGCAATCCCAAAATTACGTTTCACGTTTCACGTTTCACGTTTCAAACGGTTCCCAGCACACATACCACTGATGGCAACAGCCTTTCTCTCCATCACCCTTTTTCTCGCCTTCACCATCGCCCTACTCCCCCCCACCGACTGGGATGGGCTGGGGTATCATCTGGTGGGACCCAAATTATATCTGCAACAACATAACATCTTTCCATCCATTGATTTTCCATCCCTCAGCTATCCCGGCTTGCTGGAAATGAACTTCGCGCTGGCAATGGCAGTGCGCGGCGACATATCCGCCAAACTGATGCACTTCGGCTTTGTCTTTCTGCTGGGGGGACTGGTATGGCTCATCGCGCGGAAATTCCTGCGGATGAAATCCGGTCGGCTGGCGCTGCTCTTCCTTTTTTCCATGCCGATGGTGCCGACGCTGGCGGGTTGGGCATATAACGATTTGGCGTTGGCATTTTTCGAGTTGGCGGCGGTATATTTTTTAGTTTACAGTTTTCAGTCGTCAGTTTTCAGTCGGCGGGCGTTGGTGCTGAGCGGCATTTTTGCCGGGCTGGCGATGGGGCTGAAATACACCAGCGCGGTGGCGGTCGGCACAGTGGGCGTGCTGCTGCTGTGGCAACTGTGGCGCAGAAAAGAATCGCCGGCAAACAGCCTCCGCGCGGTGGCGGCATTTGCGCTCCCCGCGCTGGCGGTGGGGTCGCCGTGGTATCTCAAAAATTGGCTGTTCACCGGAAACCCCGTGTACCCCTTTCTGTTCGGCGGCGTTTTTTGGGATGATTTCCGCGCGGCGGCATACGCCGGCGCCGGTTCGGGCATCGGCTGGAACTGGGCGGCGCTGGCGAGTCTGCCCGTGCAATTGACGCTCGGCGTGCGGGATGCAAATTTCACCGACGGACGCACCGGCGTGCTGTTTCTGGCATTGCTGCCACCGGTGCTGATGTATGGCATCTTTCGCTATCGAAAAAAGGTTCAGCCCCCTGCCCTGTCCATCCTGCTGATGTTCGCGCTGGCGCAATTTGCCTTTTGGACGCTCGGCGTGGTGTGGTCAGCGGGGCTGTGGCAAAGCCGTCTGCTGCTGCCAATGTTTGTCGCGCTGTCGCCCGCGCTGGCGTGGATTGTGGACGACCTCGCCCATCTCGACCACCCGCAATTTTCCCTGCGCCAATTTCTGTTGCTGTTCATCGCTTTTGCACTCACGCTCGGTGTGGTTGACCAACTCTTTGCCAACCACATCGGCAGCCGCACCGGCTGGGTTTACTACCGCCCCGACCGCTATATCGGCGGCGCAGAATCGCGCGCCGATTATCTTTCGCGGCGAACCGGCGCGCATTTCCGCGCATTGAGCAGGTTGAACCGCGAACTTCCCGCCGATGCGGTGGTGCAATTTCTGTGGGAACCGCGCACTTATTTTTGCCAAATCGACTGTCACCCCGACGGTATTCTGGACATTTACGGGCATTGGCAGTATCTTTATGGAAAGGATGCCGCCGCCATCAATGCCGCCCTACGCCGCGACGGCGTCACGCATGTGTTGGTTTTCTCCGCCGGATTGGATTTTCTGCTGCACGACCCGTCCGTGCCCCCAAAAGACCGCCCCGACGTGACGCTGCTCAATCGGCTGGAAAATGATTTTTGGGATGAAGTTTTTTCGCTGAACGGGGCATACACGGTATTCGTGATTCGTGATTCGTGAGGCGTGAGGCGTGAGGCGTGAGGCGTGAGGCGTGAAAATCTAATTTTTCTGTCCGATTGTCAAATCCCCTCCTCACGGTTCACGGTTTCAAGTCGCTCCAATTATTGTTTCCGAGTAACCGTCGAAGCCAAAAGAATCAGTCGGTTCGCGCCAAAATCCGTAGGGGCGGCTCGCGAGCCGCCCCTACCCCCCACTTCTGTATTTTGGCTTGCCAGAAATTAAGTCCTTGCCGAGTTCAATGATTCGTAGAGACGCCCCAATTGGGCGTCTCTACGAAAATGCCACTGCGGTGAGATAAAACACAGAAAAAATCCGTGACCATCCGTGTTATCTGTGTTAATCCGTGTTCTATTCAATCTATGGCCGGGTAGTTACAAATAACATTCGTAACTATTCAGCGTGCAATGGTATCGTGCCGATTTCACCCTTCGATACGCCCTACGGGCTACTCAGGATGAAATCGGCAGGGAAAAACGCATCCTGAGTAGCGGTTCGCTGCGCGAACCGCGTATCGAAGGGCGTTTTTCCCGTTTCCCTGAATAGTTACTAACATTCAAACATTCAAAATCTGTGTTCATCCATATCATCTGTGTTATCTGTGTTCTATTTAACCTGTGGTTGAAATAGGTGCGACCGAATCCAGACAACGCAAAATCCAAATGTCATTCGCTATTCGCTACTCGTCACTCGCTATTCGCAATGAATCCGACACAATCCACCCTTTATAAACCGATACTCATTTTGTTCGCCATCAGTCTGCTGGTGCGCGGGGGGACGGCGTGGCTGGAACGCCAGCCGCACAATTTGGATGAGGCGTATCATACGGTAAACGCCATCACGCTGGCGACGGGCGGCGGCTTCACCGAACATTTCATCTGGAATTACCTTTCGCCGCCGGAAACAGCGACGCACCCCGCCAACCGCTACTGGCTGCCCCTCACGGCGATGCTCGCCGCGGCGGGGATGGCGCTCGACGGGGCGACATACACGGCGGGGCAGTGGGCGTTTGTGCTGCTATCGGCGCAGCTGCCCCCACTGACTTTTTGGCTGGCGATGCATGTGACGGGCAAGCGGCGGCAGGCATGGCTGGCGGCGCTGCTGACGCTGTTCAGCGGCTTTTATTTTGCGGAATGGACGGCGATTGATACTTTCGCGCCGTTCGCGCTGGCGGGTGCGGTCGGTATGGTTGCCCTGTGGCGCGCCGCCGAAACCGTCGATTGGCGCTGGACGCTCGCGGCGGGTATCGCGGCGGGATTGGCACATCTCACCCGCGCGGATGGGGCGTTATTTTTGGTGGTGGGTTTCGGGTTTCCGGCGATACAGTGCAAAATGCAAAATGCAAAATGCAAAAATTTTTACTCGCTACTCGCTACCCGCTATTCGCTATTCGCTCTCGGCTATTTATTACCCACGTCTCCGTGGTTCATCTGCAATTGGCGGGTGTTCGGGGCGATTTTGCCGCCGGGGGGAACAAAAACACTGTGGCTGACGCAGTATGATGATATTTTCAGCACCACAGCGACCCTTTCGCTGCCAAATTATCTGGCATGGGGCTGGGGGAACATCTTGCAATCAAAAGTGTGGGCGGCGTGGATGAATTTCCAAACGCTGGCGGCGGTTATCGGGCTGGTGGTGGTTTTTCCGTTCGCCATCATCGGCTGGTGGCAACTGCGAAAACACCCGCTCTTTCAAATTTCGGGTGCGTATCTCGCCCTGCTGTGGCTGGCGATGACTTTCGCTTTCACTTTTCCGGGGGTGCGCGGCGCGCTGTTTCACAGTGGCGGGGCGATGCTGCCGATGGTCGCCATTGCGGGCGTGGTCGGGCTGGATGCCGCCATCGCGTGGGTGGCGCGGCGACGGCGCGGCTGGCACGTTCCCACCGCGCAGAAGGTTTTCGGCGGGGGATTGGTCTTTTTTGCCGCGCTCATCAGTCTGTTCACCGCCACACAGAAACTTTCCGCGTGGAATGAGCCGTCGCCATACGCCGCCATCCTCCCCACCCTGCCGAACCCCATCGCGCCCGTGATGGCGGTCAATCCGCCCGCCGTCATCTATTTTGGCGGAAAAAACGCCATCGCCGTGCCGAATGACCCGCCGGAAACGGTCGTCGCCGTCGCCAAAAAATACGGCGCGGAATATCTGATTCTGGAGAAAAACCATCCCGCGCCGCTGGACAGGCTGTATCGGGGAGATGAAACAGTTTCGGGATTGAAATTGCTGGGGGAATTTGATGACGGCGTGCAATTGTGGCAAATGACGAGTGACGAATGACTAATCACGTTTCACGTTTCACGTTTCACATTTTATTCTGGCTGATTTTCGCCACTGTGCTGGTTGGACTATATCTCGGCGCGGCACGGCTGGCGGGCGCGAGCGGTTTTCCGCTGGATGATGCGTGGATTCACCAGACGTATGCCCGCAATTTGGGCACGCGCGGCGAGTTCGCTTTTACGCCCGGTGTGCCGAGCGCAGGCAGCACCGCACCGCTGTGGACGCTGCTGCTGGCGGCGGGATACGCGCTGCACATTCCGTTTCAATGGTGGACACACGGGCTGAATATTGTATTTTTGGGACTTTCCGGCTGGCAGATGGCACGGCTGGCACGGCGATTGCTCCCCGATTCGCAGTGGCTGCCGCCGGTCATCGGCGCGGCGGTGATGGTGGAATGGCATTTGGTGTGGGCGGCGGCATCGGGCATGGAAACGACGCTGTTTGTGTGGCTGTCTATTTTGCTGGTGGAACGATTCTCGGCACTGAACAAAAATGACTCTCATCTCACACAAAGACGCAAAGACGCAAAGCAAAAAAATTCTTTCTTGGCGACTTGGCGGCTTGGCGTGAGAGAAACATTCACGCTCGGGTTCATCGGCGGGCTGCTAACACTCACCCGCCCGGAAGGAATCGGGTTGGCGGGGCTGGTCGGGCTGGCACTGCTGGCGACACAGATTTCGCGGCGGGAACTTTCCATCCCCCGACTGATAGCGTTCGGCGCAGGGGTGGTACTGCCGCTGATTCCGTATTTCGCATTCAATCTCGCCATCAGCGGCGCGATTTTCCCCAACACTTTTTACGCCAAACAGCGCGAATATGCCATCCTGCTGAACGATATTTCACTGTGGAAACGCTGGCTGTCGGTAGCAGGGGTGCAATTTGTCGGCGGGCAGATTTTACTGCTGCCCGGCGCGATTTTCGGGCTGTGGCAGGCGTTTCGGCAAAAGAAAACCGCGCTGATGGTTGCCGCCGGATGGTGGCTGGCACACATTTCGCTGTATGCGGCGCGATTGCCGGTCACATACCAGCACGGTCGGTATGAAATGCCCACCCTGCCGTGGCTGATATTTTTCGGGGTGTGGGGCACGGCGCAACTGCTGAAACCGAATCACAGCGGGCGATGGGTGCGAGTGTTCAGCCGGGCAGTGGTGATTTCGGTGGGAGCGGCGATGCTAACGTTTGTGCTGCTCGGCGCGCAGAGTTACGCCAACGATGTGACATTCATTGACACCGAAATGGTGAAAACCGCGCGCTGGCTGAATGAAAGTACCGCGCCCGATGCGGTCATCGCCGCGCACGACATCGGCGCGATTGGCTATTTTTCGGCGCGCCCGCTGGTCGATTTAGCGGGGCTGGTCACACCGGCAGTGATTCCGTTCATTCGGGACGAAACGCGACTGCTGGCATTTTCGCGGGGGGCGGGGGCGAAATATCTGGTCACCTTTCCGAGTTGGTATCCGCAGATGACCGCGTCGCTACCGGAAGTGTATCGCACCGGTTCGGCATGGGCGCAGGCACACAATCATGATAACATGGCGGTGTTTGTTATTGGGGATTGATATTGGTCATTGGTTATTTGTCATTCGCTATTCGCAAATTCGCCCATTCGCCATTCACTAATTGCTAATTGCTGTTTGCATGTGGTATACTACTTTTGTACTATGGAGTGAGCAAGATGCCCGACACAAATGCACCCTTCAAACAACCCACAGACGAAGCGGTAGCATTGCTGGCAGAAAGTCGGCGAGTGTTATCGGCATTGGCAGAAATAGTGGCTAAAATGTATGGCGGACAAAACGGACGCACATCTGCCATCATTCGACAAACCGAAATTCTGCTGGCGGAACACCGGCAATTGCAAGTACTGCTTTCCGGCAACGCCGAAACCTCTCCCCCCGCGATACCGCTTTCGGAAGTACAGTTGCTCCAATGGCAGGAAGAAGAACGCGCCAAAACCGCCAAACGGCTGGAAGACACCGACGGGCAATTGCTGGCAAATGCGGTGTTCGAACTATCTGCAGTGAAAAACTTGCTGCTGATGGATACCGGCAATCTCGATGAAGTTATGGAGGGCATTAACGCACTCCAGCAGGAACTGAAAGAAGGGCTGGCAAATTTGCGTTTTCTGGTGGCAGATTTAGAGCCCGGAACCGTGCTGGGGAATTTCGGATTGGTGGCAGGGTTGCGCCGCTATCTGGAAAAATTTCAAAACCACACACATATTTCTACCGAATTGCAGGTTCGCACTTTGGTAGAACCACTGCCGTACATCATCGAAACCGCCATTTTCCGCGTAATTCAAGAGGTGCTGCACAACGTGGCGCAACATGCCGCAGCCGACACGGTGCAAGTGGTGGTAACGGAAGAAGCGTGCAAACTGCAATTTATCATTCGAGACAACGGCATTGGCATTTCAGCAAATTTAACCAACCATCCGCGCCGCCAATTGGGGTTGGTCAGCATCACCGAAATTGCACAGTTGCTGCATGGCTCCATTCAAATAAACAGCGAAAAATCAAGCGGGACAGAAGTTATCCTTTCCATCCCGTACCCCAAATTTTAGCCACAGATTGGGAGGCACGTGATTTATGGCAACCAGTATTATGCTCGTTGATGACCATCCACTGTTTAGACAGGGACTGCGGCGTGTGCTGGAATCGCAAGAGGATTTTGAGGTTATTATGGAAGTGGCAGACGGCGAAGAAGCCCTGCGGCTGGCAAAACAACTCAACCCCGATGTGATTCTGCTTGATATTAACCTGCCGCATTTGAACGGTCTGCAAATTACCCGTGAACTGAAACAATCACACCCCAGTATCGCTGTAATTATGCTGACCGCCTATCACGACAACGAGCAAATTTTTCATGCCATCCGTGCCGGCGCCGCCGCCTATTTCCCCAAAGATGTAACTCCCCGCCGGTTGGTGGATGCCATCCGGCAGGTAAGTGAGGGGAATTACGTGATTGACGATGCCGTGCTCGACCAACCGGAAGCCGCCAGTTGGATTTTGCAGCAATTTGACCATGTGGCTTATGTTGATGGCGAACCCAACCAGATGTTTGCCCCTCTATCGCCGCGCGAGATGGAAATTTTGCAGCATATCGCCAAAGGCGAAAGCAATAAAGAAGTGGCATATTCACTGGGCATCAGCCGCCAAACAGTCAAAAACCATATGACCAGCATTTTGCGTAAATTGGCGGTGAACGACCGCACCCAAGCCGCGCTGTACGCCGTTAAACGCGGGTGGATTCGTTTGCAGGATGAAGAGCCGCAAAATTAATTGGGCAGAGGATAAACAAGAATGATGGATTCGCAGATAACAGATGAAACACAACCGGAAGTAACTTTCGCGCAGGTAATTGAAGAGGCAAAAACCGAATACCAGCAGATTCAAAACGAAATGCGTGAAATTTCGATGCTCATCCGTCAAAGCACCGATGAGGTAGAAAAACTTTCGCAGCGCAACGCGCAAATCAGCAACCGGTTGCGGCTAATGGAAAGTAATATCGATACGATGCCCCGCGAAGATATTCAAGAAATCTATCGCAGTGCGCAAGATACCCAAAGCCGTCTGTTTATGATGCGCGGGCAGGTGGAACAGTTACAGGGTAAACAGCAGTATTTGGAACGATATGCCAACCATCTGAAACACATTATTGACAGTTACAACCGGTGCGATACCGATTCGGAAAACGAATTGCCCGCCAGCCCCGGCGCGAATATCACCGCTGCCAGCAGTATGATGAACATCATCAACGCACAGGAACAGGAACGCCTGCATCTGTCGCGGCAACTGCACGATGGTCCGGCGCAATCGTTAACCAACCTCATTCTGCAAGCCGAAATTGTTGAGCGGTTATTCGATAAAGACTCGTCGCGGGCACGGAACGAACTTGGCGTGCTAAAAGATGCTGTTAACAGAACGTTCCAGAAAATTCGAGAGTATATTTTCCAACTCCGCCCAATGATGCTCGATGATTTGGGCGTTATCCCCACCTTAAAACAATATGTGCAAGAATTTGAATCTTCTCACGAAGATTTAGCGTGCAATCTGCTGGTTTCCGGCGCGGAACGGCGACTGCCCGCCCATATTGAAGTGACTCTCTTCCGGGTGATTCAAGCCCTGCTCAACAATGTTGCCGACCATGCCCACGCCACCGAAGTGAACATCAACATCGAATTGCAGCGCGACCGCATCTCTGCCACCATTACCGATAACGGCGAAGGGTTTGATGTGGAAGAAGCCATCGCCGAAGCGCCGAAACAGAAACATATGGGCATCATCAGTATGCAAGAGCAAATTACCATGCTGCACGGCGAAATTTCTTTCGACAGCGTGCCGGGGCGCGGAACAACCGTATCGCTGTGGCTGCCCGTCGAATAATTCTGGCAATCACTGCCATTTTCTCCATAACTCAGGTATTTTCCCCCGCAAATCAGGGAATCCCTCATAGAAAAAATTTCCCATTTGTTATATGCTAATGGTGTACAGTTGGCTTTATCTCGATGCCAACCATTGTAACTATTGAAACAGGGGCAACCGATGGGACATTTTAAAAACCGCGGACAAGGTTTAGTTGAATTTGCACTGGTGCTACCCGTGCTGGTTTTAATTTTGCTGGGTATCGCCGAAGGCGCACATGTCATTCAGGCATATATTGCCGCTCAAAACGCGGTAAAAGATGCCGCCCGTTATGCCGTTTCGGGGAAACCGCTGAATGCCACCGGCGACCCGTGGACACTGCCGCCCGAGCAGCGTGTCAACTATATTGAACAAGTGGCTATCAAAAGTTCCGCCGGAACCGCGTACACCCGCGTTATCACCGATGTGACCCAGTACGACACATTTCTCGACCGCGCCAATTGCGATGCCACTTGCGCCGGTGTGCTCGGCATTCGGGTAGATTGGATTGAGTACGATGTTGACGGCAACGAACGCATTGTGCAAGCCAACCATCCCGGCATCGAAGGCTCGGATGTAAAGATAAGCCTTTATAACAATGTTGCCCTTTTCGACCCGATTTATGCTGCAATGGTGCCAAACGGCTATTTAACCATCCAAGCGTCGATAGTTATGCGCAACGAAGGCGGGAAACCCATCACCGGCGCGCCCCCACCCTTTACCGGCGGTGGCGGCAGCAGCCCCGGCAGCGGCAGCGGTGGACCAAACACCAACCCGCTCATCGAAATTCAAGACGGGCAAAATCACCCCGCCGGAGAAACAATATACATCCGCATTCGGCAGCACAATGCCAACACCACCTATAATATCTATGTGGATAATCTGCCAGTGGGGTTGGTTTCCACCGATGCGCAGGGAAACGGCATCATCGCCTACACCATCCCGCTGAACAAACCGGTGGGCACATACACTGTTGAATCTCGCGCGCTGGATGGAACCCAAATTGCCTCGACATTTCTCACCGTCACCCAACCGATTCTACCGGCAATTATCACCAATGAAGATATTTTGCCCTTCGGCAGCGTTTTAACATACTCGCTGGTTTCGCACGCCCCGTTGACCACCTACAATATCGATTTGCAGCGAAACGGGTTGACCGTTGATAACCTGAATTCACTTTCTACCGATGCCAATGGCATTTCCGCCTTCCCCGCCGCATACGAATCGTACACCATCCCCAACAACGGTTCGCTGGCAGAAGGCACATACATCCTTCGCAGCACAGTTACCAGCACCACCGCCGCCACCCATACCCTCACCCTGCGAGAGGGGTGCATCAAAATCAATCAGGGTGATTGCGGCGAACCGGTAACGGTTCCCAATGGCGTTTATTTGAATATTCTTGTACAAAAACACTCGCCGTACCGAGATTACATCATCAAATTACACAACACAGACACCGGCGCAGACACCATTATTCAACCCGCCCAAAGCACCGATGCCATTGGCAACATTTACCTGGTTTACGCGCTGCCAGACACGCTACCCGATGGCAATTATGTCATCCAAACCGAAGATGCCCAGTATCCCGGTGCGGTCATCGCACAAACACCGGTGGTGGTCAGCACCCCGCCGACACCGTTTATCGCGGTGGTGGGCGGGTACAGTTGGCCCGCCGGCAGCACCATCGAATTTCAATTGCGCAATCACGCCCCGAACACGCAGTATGATATTTTCTGGGAAGACCAACTCATCATCGCCAATGCACCCGCCACCGATGCCAACGGATTTTTGTCGCTGCGATACACCATTCCAGACAGCACGCCGCAGGGTTTCGATTACACACTGCAATCAAAACCGCATTCAACTAACCCGGTATCGGGCAATTACACCGCGCAAAGCCCTGATATTGAAGTAATTTCCAACCCGTATCTGCGCATTGCACAGGGGAACACCCAAGTGCCCGGCGCGCCGGTTACCGTTGAATTGCACAACCATAATATCAACAATCAATATTACGTGTATGTGGAAGAAGAAGGCTCGACATCGCCGGGACGGGCATTGCCCTACAATCCCGTCACCACCGATGGTGTGGGCAACGGTTCTATTCGATACGATATTCCTTCCAATCTGTCGCCCGGTTCTGTGGTAACGGTCACATCATATCTCGCCAGTCAATCGCCAATTACCCCCACCGCGCAAACCGTCATCCAACTATTGGCAGCCGATTTGCAGGTGCTCAACATCGAAACACCGCCTATACCAACCTTTAACGCCGATATGCCGATAACGGTCACTATCATCAATGCCGCACCGGTTACCATTACCCATCGTTCATTTGATGTTGACCTGTATCTCGACCCGCCCACCACCCCCGATTTGGGGCGCTCGCTGCCCCCCGGCGACCAGAAAGTGTGGCTGCAACCGCCGCTGGCATACAGCGAAACGCGCACTTTCACCACTACACTGGCAGTGTATGGCGCATACGACCACAATTTATGGGTGCGCGCCGATACCTCCAACCGCATCCCCGAAGGGCAAGATTGCGACACCAACCCGTCCAGTAACGAATGTAACAACTTGGCTTCTATCACCATTTCACCGCCAACGTGCGCATTAGAATATATCAACGCCGCCGCCGATGCTGAAGGAAATAATTATCAATTTGTCAACTGGACCAGCAAAATGTATGGTGACGCCGATGAACCACAAACCATCCCCGGCACACCGCGCATTCGGTTGACCAATGCCGGCGGCAGCACCAACACCACCGACGATACCGCCAGCGGCAGTGGACACTATTTTGTATACCGCACCATCACCAGCACCACCCCTTTACCGCCGCCCCCACCCGCCGGCAACATTCTCAGAGAATGGTGGACGAATATCAGTGGTTCGGCTATCTCTGATTTAACCAGCGACGCCAACTACCCCGATAACCCGTCGGGAAGCGACCTGCTCACCTCATTTGAAGCCCCATCCAACTGGGCAGACAATTACGGTACACGCATACGCGGCTACGTGTATCCGCCAACCACCGGCACCTATACTTTCTGGATAGCCAGCAACAATGCCGGCGAACTGTGGTTGAGCACCGATGAACATCCGGCAAACGCCAGCCGCATTGCTTACGTACCCGATGGGGGGTGGACAAGTTCTCGTGAGTGGACAAAATATAGCAGTCAGCAATCAACTACCATCAACTTGGTGGGTGGACAACTCTATTACATCGAAGCGCTGCAAAAAGAAGCCAGTGGTGGAGACAACATAGCGGTAGCCTGGCAAGGACCAGGTTTGACACGGCAAGTTATCGACGGTGCATACCTTTCGCCATGGACGGGCATCGCCCCACGCACCAACAGTATCAACCAAACCTCGGCTGCCCCTACGATGGAAGTTGGCACTTTTACCAATGTCACCGACCAATTCCAACAGTTTAATTTACAAAATACTTACAATCGGGCGGTTATTGTAGCTACAGTCAATTACGATAGCAGTTTACCACCGGCAGTTGTGCGTCTCCGCAACATTAACAACAACAATGTAGAAGTAAAAGTACAAAGTCCCAGCAACCATACCTTAAGCGGCAGCTATACCGTCCATTACATTGCTGTGGAAGAAGGCACCTACACCACAGCTGCCAACGGCATAAAAATGGAAGCATACCGCATTATGCCTTCATCCAACGTCGTCGACCGCAAGAACAATTGGTACGGCACTGCGCGCAATTATCAAAACAGTTACAACCAACCGGTTGTTCTGGGGCAAGTATCATCTTTCAACGACTCGAACTGGTCTGTGTTTTGGGCACGTGGCAGCTCACGTGGTCAACCACCCACTAACAGCAATTTGTATATCGGCAAACACATTGGCGAAGACCCAACGCGCGCACGTAATAATGAAGAATTGGGTTATATTGTATTTGAAGCCGGTTCAGGTACCATCGGCGGCTTAAATTACACCGTAGCCGTAGGGGCAGATACCGTGCGGGGTATTGGCAACTCGCCGCCATACCAGTACAGCATCAGCGGTGTTACCAACCCCACCGTAGCCATTCTTAGTAACGCAGGGATAGATGGCAACGATGGCAGCTGGCCCCTGCTATACGGCGCAACACCGATTAATGGCAGCACGTTATACTTGGCAGTAGACGAAGACCAGTTGGGAGATAACGAACGCAGACACACTACCGAACAAGTTGCTTATGCAGTATTCGGCACAACACCAACCGCGCCTGAAATTAACGTTACCGGTAACGGGGTAGACATTGTAAATAACGATACCACCCCTGCCGTAGCAGATGATACCGATTTCGGCACGGTTGCACTCGGTAACAGTGTCAACCACACCTTTACCATTGAAAATACCGGCAACGGCACACTAACCATCAGCGGTATTACCCTAAGCGGGGCAAATGCTGCCGATTTCAGCATCGTCAACCAACCAACTTCTATTGCGGCGGGGAGCAGTGACGTATTTGTGGTACAATTTGCACCCACCGCCACCGGTGCACGCAGCGCTACGGTGGTTATTAACAACAACGACAGTAACGAAAACCCCTACCAGTTTGCCGTTGGCGGCAACGGCAACAATAACGCTCCTGCCTCGACTCAATATGAAGTTCAAACCCGCCTATTGGCAACTGATACCACCGTTAGCGGTGTGTGGGGTATTGAAATTCGCGCTGATAACACCGGCAGCGGGGCTATGGTGCAATTGGCATACGTTAACCACACCATCCAATACACCTACCGCGACACCAACGGCACACCGGTGGTGGGCACATTGCAAAGCGGCGTGCCGCACCCCGGCACCACCCCCGTGTGGGTGCGTATCGTTAAAAATGGGCAAAACATCAGCCTGTATACTGCCACCGACGATGGACAAAGTTACCACACTGCATGGGGCACCCCTACCACCTTTACGGTTAGTGGTTTACAAACTGCCAATCTGGCGGGCATGTTTGCTTCTAGTGGCAACGCCGGCACCATTGGCAATTTTGACTACGATAACTTTAAAATATGCACCTTAAATTCTGACTGTGGCAGTGGTAGCGTTATTTACCGTCCCACCTACGATACCGCCACCATCCATACAGAACTCAACGACAACGCCTTTGGCGATGCCGCCACAACCGCCCATAGTTACGCCGTGGTCTCTACCAGTCAAAACGACTTTGAACCCTTCACCGTTGCTGCCGACGGCACCATTACTATGCATAATGACGGGTCGAGACCCACCGACGATGACGACGCCAACGGCGGCTACCAATTTGCTTACCACCCCATATCTGGCAACTTCGACGTTCGAGTGCGTGCCATATCGCAACAAAATTACGACGATGGTTCAACACTCAATTCCGATTACGCCAAATTCGGATTAGAGGTACGTGCCTCGTTAGCCTCAACCAGCGACAAACTCTTGTGGGCAAAAACCCTTGGTAATCAGCTGCAATACTGGACACGCATCAGCGGTTACACATCCAACCATGACAACATCGGCAGCAATAACCTTCCTGTGTGGCTGCGAATAGTACGCTCAGACGACAATTTTACCCTGTACTACTCTTACGATACCGACACCCCCCCCACCAACTGGGTTGAGGTTGCCTCCGTATCGATAGCCAGTATGCCCGAGTCTATTTATTTGGGGCTACTCAACAGTCCATATAGTAGCAGCAAAAAGAACATCGTTACCCTTGACCATTATCATGTGTGTACGTTGCTTGATAATTCCACCAGTTGCAGCGCAGTACGAGAAAGCAACGAATTGGTAGTTGTCGACGCTTCAACTGCCAGTGCCAACCTGCAACACACATATAGCTACGGCTGGCAAGCCGCCGCCCGTAGCGGTAAACTAGGGTTTCGCACTGCGGATAACGGCAACTACACCCCTGGGTATAATTTTGACCCCAACGCACCAGAACTACAATATAACATCGACTTTACCAATGCCGGTACATACTATGTATGGGTATTGGGATACGCCCCCCACGGCGGCAGCAACAGCATCTACATAGGCTTAACCGGCAGTACTCCCAGTGATAACATCGAATTTACCGATTACAACACCTTCTCTTGGTCGAACAGTTTGCAACATTCTGGTGCGCCGGCAACTATCAGTATCGGGTCGGTGGGGCGCAGCAATATCAGCATTTGGATGCGAGAAGACGGCACTGAAATTTATCAATTCATCTTAACCACCGACCCGGATTTCGTGCCCAGCACTTCTGCCACCTACGCGCAATCTCAATGTTCCGATACCGGCGTTCCCAACCCACCTCCGGGTTTGCTCGATTGTCGTAACGTCATTCAAAACGGTAACTTTGAAGATGATACCCTAATGTCACTGTGGCACTATGCCAGCATTGCCGAACAAGTAACGCGCACCAGTTTGCCACATTATTTTGCGCCCGGCGAAAGTTTCAGTATGCTGCTGCCCGATACTGAAATTGCCGGCTTGCCACGTCATCCGTGGTTATACCAAAACTTCAATATGCCCACTTGGGTACTAACCCCCACATTGGCTAATGGCGGCACTGAATTGAATCTCACCCTCCATACCGCTGTAAACCCAGAAGGCAACACCGACCCCGCCGACCACCTGCTGGTAGCCATTCAAGACCAAACCGGCAATACTCTAGCCGAATTTACCCCACAGACTATCACTACCGGCGACACCCCGCCCTACATTGACCCTAACAACCCCAACCCAGACAACTCTGATTGGGTGCAATACCAATTTGACTTAGCCGATAATTTCTCACCAGCCGAATCATTACTTAACTACAAAAGCCAGCAACTGCGGTTAAACTTCTACGCCCCCAACCCCAATGATACCGCCAGCACACGTTTTTATCTTGACAATGTCGACTTGCAAATTTGCACACAGCAACCAATCCCAACACAATACACCACAAAGGTCAGCGGCGACGTGCGGGTTTTTATTAACGGCGAACCCACCGAAAAACCTGGGGTGAACGTGTGGATTTATGCTATCGACGGCAGTTTATCTAAAACCTACACCATCCAAGACTCAACTTTTAGTTTCTACGATTTGCCCGCTGACAACGACGGTACTCAATACGTGCTATACGCCGAATATTGGGAAAACGACACCTTCTACTCCGCCTCAACAGTCATCGTGTTGAAACCTGGGCAAACCATCGACGATATTTCATTATTGCTATTCTAAGTTACAAAAGTTGCGTCCCCAAACCCTTTATCTTTTGTGGTGCAACGCCAATCACAAATTACAGGAATACACCTATGCGAATTCGTCCGCAAGCAAAAAAACTGTTAACAACTACCCTCATCTTAATTGTGTTATTTGGTATTTTGAGCATGCTTATTGCGCTTGCCACCTCTGCAGCCGATTTCAATTACCCCTATAACCTATCTCGGTCTGCCGAACTGGGTATTCAAGCCGGCAAACCGGCACTGGTTGAATATAACGGCTTTGCCGCAATAGCATGGTCAGAGGGTTACAACAATAAACAAGACACCAAAGATAACGGGTCTATTTTACTGGCGATTGCCGATGAAACCAACAACTATTGGTATCCGCAAACCGTGGTGTTTACCGCCACCCGTAATAAGTGGGCAACCGACCCCGACATCGTCTTCGATACCCAAACCATCACCCCCACCGTCCATATAGTGTGGGCACAAGCCAACAGTTGCAACGGCATTCAAACCAACTGCAAATACGAAGCCATCTACCACACCCAATGTCAAATTGCCAACAACCTTGCCACCTGCAGCCCCGCCGTTGAGGTCGATACCGATACCACTTCTGGTGTTGCCTACCGTAACCCCAGCCTCACCCAAGACAATCTTGGCAACTTACATGTGGTCTGGACAGACGAGAACCACAATAAAGTATACTACCGGCGCGGCATCATCGCTTCGGCAGGGGATATGCCCACCTGGCAAACACACCAACAGGTTACCCAAGCCAATAACGGCAAAACCCCCCTATTACACTACTCTAACGGGCGACTGCACTTTGTGTGGAAAGATAACGTCAATAAAAACATTCGTTACCTATTCGACGACTCACCCACCGACAATACCCTTACCGGCACATCGGTATCGTTTGCCCTACCTACCGGTTACAGCGAAGCCCGTAACCCAACACTGGATGCCCTGGGTAACATCGTGTATATCGCCTTCGACCTGCAAAAAAGCAATACCACTGATACTTTTGCCCTAGTACATACCCGCTCAACCGACAACGGCAGCAACTGGTCACCCATCTTAAAAGATATACCGGGGCAAAACTCGCCCGGCAACTATCAAAATTACACTTCGAATACCGACGATTTAACGCAAGGACTACAACCACAATTGGTTATTACCGCCACTGCCAGCATTACCCGGTTGAACGTTGCCTGGCACGACATACAATCGGCGGGCGAAGGCAGTGCTTTTCAAATTCATCACACTTGGACAACCGTTGACCCCAACGACGGTTTCGACCAAGCATGGCACACGCCGGTGGTTAACGTTACTGCCGATAAAGATAGCGTCGCCCCGGCGCTTGCCAGCAACAACCATCGCTGGCACATAGCCTATCGGCGCGCCGCTGGCACCCTTTGGGACACATACTACCGCGGTTTCATCGCCGGCACCATCGACCCCGAGTATATGGAAACAGCGATGCAACTGGCACATACCGTCACGCCCACCCTCATTCTTACCACCGCCAACAGCATCGATGCCGCCCAATTAATATACACCATTGTTTTAACCAACACCGGCAACGTCAATGCCGTGCAAACGCATATCACCCATACTTTACCTTCTAAAATTAACGCTGTTACCGCCGTTGCCTCAACAGGTAGCCCTACCTACAACAATGCCACCCACCAATTACGCTGGCAAGGAAACATACCCTCTCAAAGTACGGTTAGCATTACCGTTACAGCCACCACCCAAAACAATGTTACCGCCGGCACACTGGTTAGCCAAGTAAACGTATGGAGTGCCAACCTTGCCCATACCATCCCCTTATCTGCTACCGCGCAAACACAAATCGTCACCACCCCCGGCACTGTTTTAAACTTGCAAAAAAGTGTATCGCCGCGCCACATTGTTACTAACACCCAAACCTTGCCGGCAACCGACCTGAATTACACTATTAGGCTGACTAATTTAAGCAACACCACCATTAACAACTTGTACCTCACCGACCCCTTTGCCGACATATGGTGGTGGTATTTGTCTAATAGTGAAGCGCTGTGCAACTTTAGCAATTGCGGCACAGTCAGCATCATCGGCGACGATTACGACATTTTAACTTGGCGGGGATTTTTGCCCCCCGGAGAAAGCGTCACCATCCAATTTACGGCTCACAGCAGTGCCAGAAGCGACCCGGTGCATCCCATTACCAACACCGTATCGCTGGTAAACCCAAGCAACAACGATGTACTGTTGTCAGATACAATTGTCACCGTTATCGGACCTTTACAGATTTATCTGCCGTTGGTATTAAAATAAATGAAATTCAAACTTCGTCGCAGCGATATAATCTTAATACTCGGTTTTTGGTTTATCGGCTGTGCCCTGTTGGGAACGGTAGGGTATTTTATTCTATCACCCAGTTTTACCCCACAGTCCACCACCGACAAAACGATTATCGCGCCACAAGCAACCGTAACCGTTACCTTTACCCAAGTTACTGCCAAAAGTATGCAAGCAGCGGCACAGCCAAAACTGTCTCAATGGGCAACAGATGCGCAACTTTTTGCCGTTACCGCCACATGGGAAACTGCTACCCTCAACTCGGTGGGCGAACCAACCTACTGGACATATCGCTACTATTCGCCCAGCCACAAACGGTTCTTCTTCATCACCGTCGGTGCCGATGGCAGCGTAATGGGCACCATCCACGGCGAGCACATCTACCGTGCACCGTACCCGCTTCCCGTTGCAGATTGGCGTGTAGACAGCCCAGAAGCGATAAACATCTGGCTAAATTATGGTGGCGCAGCACTCATCACTGCCACCCCCAACATACAAGTAGTGGCACAATTACAAGTAAGCGAACCCAATGCCCCCCCGTTATGGACAGTGGCGGGGTACAATAAAAACACCAAAATGTACCACACCGTATTCATTAATGCACACACCGGCAAAGTTACCAAAATTACATCGAGCTTACAACGGCAATAATCAGTTTTCAAACGGAAAACAACCATGAAACAAGTAAACTTCTCAAAAAAAGAACATGCCCAAAGTATGGTAGAAATGGCACTGATGGTACCCATCTTGGCATTTATGCTGTTGGGGCTGTTTGAAGTGGGATATGCCATTTGGGGTGCACTTACCCTATCGGCGGTCGACCGTGAAGCCACCCGATTCTCCATTAAACCCGGTGCGCTCGATTTTCAAGAATACACCCCAGATAAAATCGGCTATTCTAACATTATCACCCATACACTCATCAGCAATGCCGGACAATTAAAACTATCAGAATACCTGTCTAATACTCCCGGAGACGACCCTATTGCCGCTATCATCATCACCCACATTGTGATAGACACCCAAAAACCGTGTCGTGGATTGCCCGGCTGCGCCGCAACCTGCTCGCCCGATGAGCCACTGGACGATTTGGTACTTCACCCCGATATGCCAAATTACAGTTACCTGCGCTATACCTACCCTACCACCTCTCCGGTACTCAGTCGGTTAGATGTGGCTCAACTGGCAACGCAACTGAAACAACAAAACGACCAGTTTAACTGCAATTTGGCGCAAAAAGGCATTATCGACGACTGGTCGAACAACTCGGCAATGATTGTCGAAATATTTTACGAACAACCACAGTTACTCGGCGTACCGATTATGGATTGGATTTTGAACCCTGTACCGCTGTATGCCCAAACCACCATGCGGATTGATTCGCAAGACTTGGCACGCTGCGAAGTGTACCCCATCGCACTGAACATTGACACCTTAACCGATTGGACAGAAAGCAGCTCTGAAGAACGCGATATTTGGAACGGCAACAATAGTAGCGACCGTGGTTGGTTATCGTGGCAACCAACTCCCGGTTCTCTCGAAGACGAATTAACCAACCCCCGGCTGGCAACCAACAATTACACAGACCCCACCGACCCGACAGACACCATGCTCAATGCCACTGATTGGGTTAGGTCGATGACCGGCAATCACACCGAAGTACAAAGTTTGCTAGACTCATTGGAAGGCAGCATAATTATGGTTCCTGTTGTTTTTAATAATTTCACCTCACATCGGTATCAAGTCGCAAAATTTGCACTAGTGCAAATCACTGATTCCTGCTTGGCAAACAACACTACATGTGGCTATGTTGACCGCAGCGGTAACAGTTATAACGGCTATATCACCGCCCGGCTAATTGATGCCGATGTAGATTATGCCTGCCCCGGAAACGGATTTTAGATGAGCTTGCTAGGTTCTGTTGACGTTTGCCGATTTTTCATCCTGAGTAGCCCGCAGGGCGTATCGAAGGGTAAAAATCGGCAAGAAAAACGCCCTTCGATACGCGGTTTGC
>JALVZI010000400.1 GCA_027022125.1 Anaerolineae bacterium
GTGCAGTAGGGGCGACCCTTGTGGTTGCCCGAAACAGATACACAGGAAAGATTTTAAATCTTTGCGACTTTGCGGCTTTGCGAGAGGTAAATACCTTTTTGCAGCGGAGGTTTTATTGACTCCTCTGAAAAAAGGTTAATTTTTCACCACAGAGACACAGAGGCGCGGAGAATTTAAAATTTTTGAGTTTGGGCTTGGATTTCCGCCGGAAATTGCAGATAACGCCGCATAACCGGCTCTCAAACCTTATTTTTCTCTGTGTCTCTGCGCCTCTGTGGTTCAGTTTTTACACCTTTTTGCAGCGGAGGCTTTATTGCAAAACAAAAACCGCACGAGTGTGCGGTTTTGTGGTGCCGAGGCGCAGACTTGAACTGCGGACCCTTTGATTTTCAGTCAAATGCTCTACCAACTGAGCTACCTCGGCAAACGAATCATTTGCGGGACAAAATTTAGCACGGAATAACCGATAAGTCAAATGCTGTCATCCGGATTGTGCCGCTCGCCGCCCCGATTTGCTGCTGCCACCGGTAAGTGTACGTTGTCTCGCCGATGCCGTCAACCGTCACCGCACGCGCTGCCGGGGGACCTGCACCCTGTTGCAATGTTTGCAATAAAACTGCAATAAAATTGTAATTTTTTGCGGGCATTTTCGTGGTATAATGAAAAGCGATGCGGATTTCCGCCATACAAAATTCTGCCACAATGGTATTACGATGACACCTTTTTGTGCGTCATCGCTTTCTTGCCTCGTTTCGCATTTCTTTTCCCTTTTTCGCCACAGACCAATACCATTTATTGAATTACCGGTAACGCGAAATCTGTTTTTGTCGTTCCCCGTTCGGTCACAAAACGTCTTTTGAGATACAAATTGCGGTATCAGTGACAAAAACCGGCAGGTGGGCGGTCCCATCAATACCGCCAACGGCAACTACCACTACGAACAAAGAACGCCCGCCATCCCCACGGTCGGCGAACCGCTGCAATTTATTTGGTCATACAATAGTCTGCAAAGCGGTGCATTTCCCGATATGAAGGCGATTACCACCACCTTGGGGGTCGGCTGGACACACAACTACGACCTGCGTCTGACCGGCTTCGACATCGGCGGTAGCAGCGGGCAACCCGATACCGGCGGTGCGCCGGTACTCACCTTCAAAGCCTTCCACGGCACGCCGCTGAAGTTCGAATACGTCAAAGGGGCGTACCGTCCGGCGCCGGGTGTCCACGGGGCGCTCACCCGCACGGCAACCCTCGGCGGAGGATATGTCTATACCCTGACTGCGGCAAGTCAGGCAACCTATATTTTCAACACCGACGGACGATTGCTGGCGGAAATCGATCCGCAGGGAAACCGCACCACTTTTGCCTACAATGCCGACGGCACGCTGGCGCAGGTGCTGGACCCGGTCAGCGGGCGGTATTTGAATTTGGCGTACAACGGCACCGGTCGGTTGGTAACGGTCAGCGACCCTGCGGGACGCAGCACCCACTTCGGTTATGACGGGCAGGGACGGTTAACCACCGTGACCGATACCCGGGGAAAAGTGTGGCAGTACGATTACGCCTTGTTGAGCGGCGGACAATCCGTGTTGCAACGGGTGACCGACCCCGACGGGCGGGTGGTGGAGCAGACCGGCTTTGATGATTTGGGACGGGCAATCACCCAAACCTATCGCGGCGAGAATCTGTCCATCGGCTATTACAACGACGGACGGCGGATTATCACCGATGGCGCCGGACGGCGGACAGTTCACCTTTATGACACCCAAAATATTCTGGTCAGCACTTTTGATGCCTTCACCAAAACCGATATTTTTGTGGCGGATGCGTATGGCAACCGGGTGTATGAAGTGGATAAAAACGGCAATCCCACCCGCTACAGCCGCACCCCGATGGGCTATACCACCGCCATTAGTGATGCTTTGGGAAATGTAACGCGCTACGAATATGACGAGCGTCACAATATGACCCGCGCCATCGATGCCCTTGGCAATGAAACGCTGTATCTGTATGACGGGCAAAACAATCTCATTTCCACCACCAATGCGTTGGGATACACCACGCTGAACGCTTATAACGCGCGCGGGCAGGTGACCGCTACCACCGATGCGCGGGGCAACGTGACCCGCTATGGCTACAATGCTTGGGGACAGCGCACGGTTATTACCGATGCCTTGGGCAATGTTACCCGTTTCGAGTACGATGCCGCGGGACGACTGCTGGAAACCATCGACCCGGCGGGCAAAATTACCCGCAACGAATATGACGGTGGCGACAACCTCATCCGCGTCACTGAAAATTATCTGGCGGGACAACCGCAAAACTATCTGAACGAATACAATCTCGTCACCGAATATGGCTACGATGGCGCCGGACGGCAAATCCTCATCACCGATACCCTGGGGCACGTCAATCGCAATGAATACGACAGCGCCGGTCGGCTGTGGCGCAGCATTCAAAACGTGCATCCCACCGTTTCGACCCAAAATTATTTGAACGAATACAATCTCATCACCGAGTATGTGTACGACACGGCGGGGAATCTGGTGGAAACCATTGACACGCTGGGGCGGGTGAGCCGCACCGAATATAACGCCCTCAACCGCACCGAGCGCACGATTGTCAATTATGTGGATGGCATTTTCGACCCCGCCAAACCGGATGAAGACATCATCACCCGCTACGAATATGATGCCAACGGCAACCTCACCGGCACTTTTGACGTATTCGGGCGTGAAACGCGCACCGAATACGATGCGCTCAACCGCACCGCACGCACAATTGTCAATTATGTGGACGGCGTTTTCGACCCCGCCAAACCGGATGAGGATTTAATTACCGCCTATACCTACGATGAGAACGGCAACCAAAAAACCGTCACCGACCCGTTGGGGCACGTGACCACCTACACCTACGATGCGTTGAACCGGGTGGTTACCGTCACCGACCCGGCGGGCAATACAACCGCCTACGGGTACGACCCCGCCGGTAACCGGATAACCGTCACCGACCCGTTGGGGCGCGTGACGATCACCACTTACGATTCGCTGGGACGGGCGGTGGCGACCACCGATGCACTGGGGGGACAAACCACAACCGTGTACGACAGCGCCGGACGGCGCTCGGCAAGCATTGACGCCAACGGGCATACCACCACCTTCAATTACGATTCGTTGGGGCGGATGATTGCCGTTACCGATGCCGCAAGCCAAACCACCGCCATCGGCTATAACGCTCTGGGGCAGCGCACATTCGTCACCGATGCCGAAGGGCACACCACCACTTACACCTACGACAGTTTGGGACGGGTGTTGACCGTTACCAATGCGCTGAGTGGCACCACCGGCGTTACCTACAATGCCTTGGGCAACCGTCTCGGCACCACCGACGCCAACGGACACACCACCACCTTTGTTTATGACAACCTCAACCGCGTGATTCAAACCACCGACCCCAATAATCTCTCGTCTGCAACCGTTTACAACGGGCTGGGGCAGCGGGTGAGCGTGACCAACGGCGCCGGCGAAACCACCACTTTCGAGTACGACAACGCCGGACGTTTGATTTCTACCCGCGACCCGCTGGGCAATGAGACAACGTATCGCTACAACGGCGCCGGCAATCGGGTGGCAATGATTGATGCCAACGGCATTGAAACCCGCTACGAATATGACGAATTGGGTCGCCTGATGGCGGTCATCGAAAATTATGAAGACGGGATATACGACCCCGCCTTCACCGACCGGGATGTGCGCACCGAATACACCTACGACCGGGTGGGCAACCGCCTCACCGTCACCGACGCCAACGCACACACCACCACCTACACCTACGACGCCCTCAATCGCCGCACGGAAACCCGCAACCCGTTGGGATATATCACCCGTTACGACTACGATGCCGTCGGTAACCGCACCGTGCTGACCGACGCCAATGGCACCGTCACCACCTTCAATTACGACAGCGTCAACCGGCTGACCGGCATTGATTACGGCGACGCCACCCCCGATGTGACCTTCGGATACAATCGCACCGGGCAGCGCACGGTGATGGTTGACGGCACGGGGGTGACGACGTACACTTATAATAGTTTGAACCAACTGACCGGCGTCAACGACGGCGCGGGCGAGCAGGTCGGATATACCTACGACGCAGCCGGCAACCGCAGCGGATTAATCTACCCCGACGGCAAAGTGATAACCTACACCTACGACGCCGGCAACCGGCTGGCTGCCGTTACCGATTGGCGCGGCGGGCAGTACACCTATACCTACGACGGCGCCAACCGGATGACGCACCTGACCCTGCCCAACGGCGTCGGCAGCGGCTACGCCTACGACAGCGCCGGACGGCTGCGCCAACTCAGCCACCAATCGCCGATGACCGCATCGCCAATTGCCACCTACGAATACGCTGTGGACGGCGTGGGCAATCGCCGCATATTGACCGAAACGCTGCTCGTGCCGAACGGCGCTCCGCCGGCGGGGACGTACTTGGAGGAAAACGGTGCGGTGGTGATGGAAGCGGAAAACGGAGAAATAACCGGCAGCGGGCAATTGACGATGACCCGGTGGGTCACCCTCACCGCACAAAGCGGCTATACCGGCACCGCCTACTTGCAATCGCTGCCCGATGTGGATACCCTTTACCATACCGGCGAAATTACCGCCGCTCCCGCTTTGCGCTACCGGATTGCATTCAGCGCCCCCGGCACATACACCCTTTGGCTGCGGGGCATGGCATCCGACGCCGGCAGCGACTCGGCGTATGCGGGCTTGAACGGGCAGCCGGTGACCGTTACCGGTTTTGCGCCCGGCGCGTGGGACTGGAGCGACGGGGTTCAACTGCCGGTTGAACAGAGCGGGGTGTACACCCTCAGCGTGTGGGTGCGCGAAGACGGCTTGCGGCTCGACCGGCTGCTGCTGACCACCGACACCGCTTACCTGCCGTCCGGCTTCGGACCGGCGGAAAGCGCACGCCAAACAGCAACCGCCACCGCCACGCTGACCACCTTGGCGCACACCATTAACTACGGCTACGACGGACTTTACCGGCTCACCTCCGCCGACTACACCGGCGGCGAAGCGTACCGGTATGCTTATGACCCGGTAGGCAATCGCTTGCAGCAAATTATCAATGGCGACACCACCGAATATCTCTACGACGCGGCTAATCGCTTGGCGGCGGTAGACGGCGTAAGCTACACTTTCGACGCCAACGGCAACCTGCTTGCCACCGGCTCAATGACCAACACCTGGGACGCGGCGAACCGGCTGCAAGCAGGGCAAAATGTAAAATTCAAAGTGCAAAATTATTATAATGGCACGGGTAATCGGGTGGCGGAAGTGAGCAACGGCATAACCACCACCTTCACGCTGGATATTCAGGGCTTGCCGGAAGTCATCCAAACCGGCGCCGGCGAAACCTACCTTCACCTGCCCGGCATCATCGTCACCGAGAGCGCGGCGGGGGAGATCCGCTATCTGCTCGGCGACGGACTCGGCTCCGTGCGGCAGGCAGTGGACGAACTCGGCGCGGTGGTGGCGTATAACGAATACGACCCCTACGGCAACCCTTACTTCCTGCTGCCTGCTCCCTATGCCTTCACCGGCGAGTGGTGGCAGGATAACCTCGACCTGCTCTACCTGCGCGCTCGCTGGTACGCGCCCGCCACCGGCACCTTCCTCAGCGTCGACCCGGTGGAGAGTGAACCGCCGTATGCGTATGTCGGCGGGAATGTGGTTAATTTGACGGATCCGACAGGTTGGGTAACAAAATGCAATCTTCCCAACGGATGGAAGTGGATGTGTGATGTTGAAGGAACTATAGGAGGGTTTGTTGGAGAGCCGATTGGAAAAGCCTCTCTAGTTGCTGCAGTACAATTCACTCAATGGGCTTATAGTACGAATGGATTTATCAATTGCGCTAACATCAAGGATGATGGACAACTTCCTTCAGACACAGTTGATGATGTCTTTGTTGATTTCGTATGCGAATATGGTCCAAACCCACGGCATTTCAGTGATAATGATCAATTAACCAAAGAACTAGCCCAATCGCACATCATATCTAAATTGCGCAATGATTTTTATAACTCTCCCCCTTGGAACGAAGGCATTAGCGGAACAGAAAAGTTTAGGGTCAATCAATTCATCATGGCAACCAAGGACTCGATTGAAGTACGGAGATGGAAGTCTGTGACTCATTTTTTGGGTGGATTTACATATGATATCAAGTTAATTGGTTCCAAAATAAAGTTTCACATAAGAAATACGACAGGTCGGCAATCTGGAACAAGAATTATTCCGGGGAGTGGATCTGGAGGTAGCATAGAAGACGCATTAAGCAGAGGAGAAACATTTTGGGCCATACGTGATAAGGTGATTAGAGGAGAAATAACTTCGATCCTAAGAAATCAAACGCGAAATGAGACAAATAATAGTCAAGGCGTAGGGGGGGGAAATTATATTCAGATATTTGAGTGGCGTGAATTGTTTGATTTATGCAAACCTCAATTTGGAATACTCAAGTAAAAGAGGTTAAAAATGCACAAAACTTTTTTAACACTGTGTTTGTTATCCATGTTACTTTTCTCTTGCCAAAACTATGGTAATCAGAATAATAGCCCAAGCAATTTCAAAGTGAATGACTTGGTGGGTAGATGGAAAGCAGTGTATGGGAATAACAGGGTTGATAATCTCATAATAAAAGAAAATGGAACATATAAACAGATATATAGTGAACCAAATGGTTATAACTATGAAGGTTCGTGGAACAAATGGTATATAGAATACGGTAATAAAAATAAAATCTATCTCCATCTAGAGAACATGGTATTTTTCCCCCTTGGACGAGAATGGTCGCAAAATGGCTCGCAAAACTTATTTTCAGATATACAACCGTTTTATAACCCAGACGAAGATACGTCAGTCAAAATGATTAATGAAATTATTTTGAGAATTCATTGGGTTGAGGGAAGATGGGCACCACGAAATCTTATCTTGGTTCATATGGTTACAGACCCTGATATGGGTGGTGATTATTTTGTTCTTCAAGAGTAACGTTTGGCACCAATTGCGAATATCTCAAATTTTTAGGAGTGAGCAACGGCATAACCACCACCTTCACGCTCGATATTCAGGGCTTGCCGGAAGTCATCCAAACCGGCGCCGGCGAAACCTATCTCCACCTGCCGGGCGTCATCGTCACCGAGAGCGCGGCGGGGGAGATCCGCTATCTGCTCGGTGATGGACTCGGCTCCGTGCGGCAGGCGGTGGACGAACTCGGCGCGGTAGTGGCGTATAACGAATACGACCCCTACGGCAATCCCTACTTCCTGCTACCTGCTCCTTATGCCTTCACCGGCGAGTGGTGGCAGGATAACCTCGACCTGCTCTACCTGCGCGCTCGCTGGTACGCGCCCACCACCGGCACCTTCCTCAGCGTCGATCCGGTGGAGAGTGAGCCGCCGTACCAGTATGTTGGCGGGAATGTGGTGAATCGCGTTGATCCGAGTGGATTAACAGGGTATTCAAATGATTGCGAACCGTGCAAATTTAAAGCAAGTGGTTATTCTGAAGGATACTCGGCTTATACTAACTTCGCTTTTTTTCTCCCTTTTACAGGAGGATACGAAACTGTCTATGATTTTGCCACAATGGAGCGGGATTCCTTCTATTTTAGTACAAATTGGCTCCTTAACGGTTTGAAAATTTATGCAGGTTTTCCGGACGGAAGGTGGGATTTTGATTGGCAAATTGGGACTGGCGTGGATGAATTAGGAATAACCGGCACATATACTAATCTGGACAACTTCACAAGTTGGGAAGATATTGTAAAGAATTATGAAGGAATTTTTCATGGGTTTATGGTTGGCTTAAACACCCCTCTAATCCAAGTAGGAAGTGGATATGTAAATGTTTGGGGAGAAGGAGAAAATGCGGTAACAGGAGATGGATATTACGTTTTGCTTGGAGCAGGGATTGATTTGCCTTGGTTGCCATTTTCGGCCACCTATTTCAAAACACAATATCTAGAGATAGGTGATCACGAATGGTACACTGATACCGGTACAGAATCGGGGCGAGTGGGCAAAAGCGAAGTGCAAAAAATGGGACAGGATATTTATTATGGGAACCACTTACCCATACCATTTAATTGGACTGGTTTCAAATACATTGCCGATTCATTAGGTCAAAATTCAAATCGAGTATATGCTCTCAATGATCTTCAACAAACTTGGGAAAGATATCAAGCCTATTTCACAACATACTTTCGAAACTGCAACTCGAATAGAGTGTCGGTCACCTCGAAACAATGAGACTATCATAAAAACTGAAAGATTGGTGATTGTACGAAAGTTTAGAATGTTAACATTGTAGTATAGTCCAACACAGGGAGTATGGTGTATGTTGCAAAAAAAGAGATTCAAGTTTCGGCTCACGGTACTGTTATTTTTTGTGATTTTGTTGATCTGTACTTGGGTTGTTTTCGGTTATCTTTTTTTGGGAGATATATCCTCTCTTCAATTCTTGCAGCCTCTGGAACCGGCTTTGCCCTACCACACCCAAATTGTTGCCAATTCATTACCGCTTGGTGAGGCGGTGTCATATTGGTCTATCAAAAGCCCGATAACTCACATAAAGATTGTGGCTCAAAATTTGGTTGTTTTTAAGTCCGGCTTAACCTTTACAGTATTGGATGCCGTATCAGGAAAATACATTTTTCAAGGTATTGCACAATCAAGATCGCTGGATGCCGACCAAGAACGGGTATATGTTGGTTTCATTGATGATGTTCAATCTTATAATTTAAGAACGGCTCAACCTGTTTGGCTATACAACCGGCAACCCACAAAAGGACGTGGTAGTATGCATGTCTTTGTTGAAGGGGACAAACTCAAAGTATTTGATGACGTTTCAGGTTTGGTTTTCATATCAGCTATTCTCACTTTGGATTCTCAAACAGGTGAATTATTGAGCAAGAATGAAAACCCCGGGAGGATTCTGCCCCCAAACTACAATTTGATTTACAGAACTACCACCAACACAAATACCGAATATACGATTGACTCTGAGGGGCGAATAATAGCCACAGATATTCAAACCGGGCAGGAGATAGGTTATTTAGAAATGAGCAATCCCTCTGATTACGATAAAATCGCCGCGTCAGATGAATTTTTGGCGGTGTACAACGATACTAACCGTGAACTAATTATCTTCAAACAAAAAAAGTAAACTGCTGCGCTGGATATTCAGGGTCATCCAAACCGGCGCCGGCGAGACCTACCTCCACCTGCCGGGTGTCATCGTCACCGAGAGTGCGGCGGGTGACATCCGCTATCTGCTCGGCGATGGACTCGGCTCCGTGCGGCAGGCAGTGGATGAACTCGGCGCGGTAGTGGCGTATAACGAATACGACCCCTACGGCAACCCCGCCGACCCACGCCCCGACGCGCGATGGGAGATTCCGGTAGTGGAGACTCTCATAGCTAAAACCCTTTGATTTTCAGTCAAATGCTCTACCAACTGAGCTACCTCGGCAAACAAATCATTTGCGGGACAAAATTTAGCACGAAACAACATAAGTCAAATGCTGTCATCTGGATTGTTGCCGGATGAGTGTGCGGTGATGCACCGGAATCAACCGAATCTTTTTTATTCCCGGCGTTTGACCCGTTGCCAGCGTGTGGATTGCCCGCCGGACAAAAATCGCCATAAGCCCACCAGTGCCGCCAAATTGCTGTTTACCAAAAAGGTGGGCAGATAGAGTAATTTTCCCACCTTTCCCCCTGCCGATTGCCGCCGCATACCGACCAGCGCCAGTAGATAAAAGCCAATTTGCCCCGCGAAAACCATCCGCCACAACCGGCTGACACCGCGCACCGCCAGCCACAAATTCGATACCAGCGTGGCAATCATCGCCAGTGGCACCAGCGGGCGCGCATATTTGTGCGATACCACCTGCCACACCGCTCGCGGAGATTTCCACGGCAGCAACTTGCTTGCCAGTGCCAGCGTTTGATACCGCCCGGCAATAATGCGCGCCCGCCGTGCCATTTCATCTTCTGCTGTGGCAGAAACCCGCTCTACCGAGCGGGCGTGCGGATTGTAAACGATACGGTATCCGCGCCGCAGAAGGCGCATCGCCATGAAAAAATCATCGTTGATGATGGTATCCGGTGGGGATTCAAACAGGTCGCGCCGTAGTGCCAGAATCTCCCCCGGCGCACCGATGGATGTGCCGAGTTCCGTTTCTTTCTGTTTGATGAACGATTCGTATTTCCAATACAACCCTTCTGATGCGCCAAGCGCGCCATCCCCTTTGGCAATCACTTTTGCGCCCGTCACCGCACCGACGGTGGAGTCGGCAAACGGGGCAACCAGTTCGCGCAGGGCGTTTTCGGCATACATATTGTTTGCGTCCGAAAAAACCACAATATCGCCGCGCGCGCGTTCCATAGCGCGGTTGATGGCAGCCATTTTTCCGCGCCGTGGCGGCGAAAAACTGAGTTCCACGCCTTGTGCCGCAAATTGACGCACAATATCGGGTGTGCGGTCATCCGAGCCGTCTGCGGCAACCAGAATCTGCAATTTGTCGCGGGGGTAATCCAGCGCGAGACTGTTTTCCAATTTTTTGGCAATCACCGTTTCTTCATTGTATGCGGCAATCAACAGTGTTACCGTTGGGGTGATGGGCAATTTGACGGGTTTCCGTCCGATGAGTTTCGCCAGTGCCGCCAGCACAGCGGGGTATCCGAGATAGGTGTAAATGATGAACGTGACACTCATCCAAAAAAGGGTGGTCATAAAATTCTCCTGAAAAATCATTCGCACACATCAATTTCCGCCGTGTGCCAGTCAATTTCATCCAATGAAAAACTGCCGGAACGCGCCACAGATTGCAATTGCTCATTCACCGAGCGTATGACATCCGTCAGCGGGGTGTAAAAATTGCCCGCGTCATCAACCACACCGCTGTTGCGCGGGTCGTTGCCGTTGCCGCCGTATTGATTCGCCCATTGATACCAATTTGCGCCGACCACCCACGGCAAATTTGCCCATGTTGCCATCAAATTTTTATAGCCCCAACCGCGCCGGTATTGGCTCGACACGGTTTTTGCCCGCCAGCGCGATACCGGCACACTGCTATCTTCCGCCGCCAGCCCGAACTCGGAGATGAACACCGGGCGTCCGGTGGTGTCGTGGAAGGTTTCTTTCACCATTTCCATCCATGTGCGGGAATGGAAGGTACGGCTCCGGTTGAAATCGGGATACCAATTGAGCGCAATCACATCGAAGCGGCTGAAAATGTCCATATTGCGGCGCAAATCATCGAGTGCGGCGGGGCGGCTGGGGTCGAAACGGTTGCTGAAAATCAGATGGTGCATACCCTGTCCTGTGCGGGCGATGAAATCATCTTCCACCCGGCGGATGTTATCCACAATGGTATCCACATATATTTTATATACCACCCGTTCAAAAGCGAACAAATCCGCGCGAACGGGGTCGCCGTGCCCGCGCAGATACGGTTTGTCGTTTCCCAAAATATCATCGAATGTTTTATAGCGATATTTGTGTGCCGGAGACGACCATGCGCGGTTCAGGTTTTCAATGCTGGCGTATGGTGCGGGATGTTCAAATCCGGCGGGAATATCGAGATTAATATTGCTGCCCGCCGCGGCAAAAACCGCGTCCACCGATGGCAAATCGTTTTTGCCCTGCAGCCAATCCACAAACGCCAATTGCGCCGTATCGCCCCACAGAAAATCGTACAAATCGCCGAAAGCAAATTCGTTATCTGTCCAATAGCCCAAAACGCGCGGATTTTTCAGGGCTGCGCCGTCATTTGCCAATAGTTTTTCCGCTTCGTTTCGTGCATTTTCTTGCCAAATGGGGCTGAAAACATCCGGAAAATTGTGGGGATAATCGCCCTGCGAATTGCCGTCGCGGTCTTTCATCACCCATTCACTTTCGGGGGCGGAAATATCGGATTCGGTGGAAAAATTGAGCCATTCCACATAATTTTCGGCGGGCGAATTTTCATCTGCACGCCAATCCATATTGACCGACAGCGCATTTCGCGCCATCACCTGTGTTGTGCGCCGATATGTTTCTGCATCCATCTCCACCGCATCGAGCAAAACTTGATTTGCCCCATAACTGATGCCTGTTCCCCAAAATGGTGTTCCATCCGCGCCGACGAGCCACCATGCCCCCGAAGAATCTTGCGCTACCGTTGCCCCCCAATCGGCGGGGGCGGGCGGAATTTCCGGCGGTGCAGTGGCGACTGCGATGGGCGGCGCGGCAAACCGGTCGGCGGGGTCAAGGCGGGCAACATCGGCGGCAGAAAGGGGAATGAGCGCCATATCATCTACCCACAGCGTGCCGGGTGAATTGTCGAGCGAAACGCTGACCGTGATTTTTTCTGCCTGATGCGGCGGGGCAATCAGCAGTGCCACCCGTCGCCATTTACCGGAAACGCCATCGCCCGCATAAAAAGTATCCGTGTCGAGTCCAGAAGCGGTCAGTTGTTTCCCGTTGCCATCAAAATATTTCAGCCGAAAAAGGACGTGTCCCGCCGCGACATTTTCCGTGCGCAGCCATGCGGTCAGCAGTAAATTTTCGCCGGGTGCGGGCAAATCAAGTTTTTCCGATTCGACAATTACCCGGTCTTTCCATGCGCTGTCGGAATTGATGCCGTTCAGCACGTTGGCAATCCGCACGGCGCGATTGCCGCTGTGCGCGGTGGCGGAGTCGTTTTCCCAGCCGAATTCCCATATGCGCTCGCGAGTGAATGCGGGTTTTTTCACGCTCCAGCCGGTGGGGGCGAGTATGCCCGCTTCAAAACTCCCGTTGGGCAGCAGATTTTCTTTCCCGTCTGGCGCAAAACATGCCGCGCTGTGCCGAATAGCAATCGGTCCGGCGATGTATGCTTTTTGCAACTGCGTGCCGTCATCCACCGTGGCATATACCCAATAATCACCGTTTGGCACGGCGGCGGTATGCCATTCAAATTGATTGTGCGGGTCGGCGGCGGGAATATCGGCGACAATCAGCGTGCCATCAAAACCGCTGTCATCCGAGTCGAAAAAAAGGGAAATCGTGCGCCCCGGTTGGTCGCCATCCGTCCATGCGATGGTGGTGTGGGTGTCATTTTCCACAGCAGACGCGGGCGCAACCGGCGGCGGAGTCGGGGTGTACGGTGTGGCGGGCGTTTCGGCGGGGGTGCAGGCTGCCAGCGTGCCAATGATGAATGCCAGCATGAATAAAATTGGTGATTGGTGATTGGTGATTGGTGATTCGCTATTCATCATTCGCTATTCGTCACTCGCAATTCGTCACTCCCCCGATAGACTGCCAGCACCCGCCGAATCATGTCATCCGGGTTGAATTTTTCATTCACCAGCCGATATGCCGCTGTGCCGAGTTCTGCCGCGCGGGCGGGATTGTCCATCAGCCAGCGCAATCCGTCTGCCAGTGCAGTCGAATCGGCGGGCGGGGCGAAAGTCGCGGTGCGCCGGTCTTCCAGCAGCGTCGCCATCCCCCCCACTGCCGACACCAGCAGCGGTAATTTTTGCGCGGCGGCTTCCAGCAGCGCATACGGCAACCCTTCCGACAGCGAGGGCAGGCAAAAGGCGTTGCACTGCGGCAAAATTGTGGCAACATCATTCCGAAACCCGGCAAAATGCACGATTTCCGTCAGCCCCAACGCTTGCGTTTGCGTTTCCAGTGCGGTGCGCTCGCGCCCGTCGCCGATGATGAGCAATCGCAAGCGCGGGTGGGTGTCGCGCACTGTGGCGAGCGCGTCCAGCAGGTGTGCAATCCCCTTCACCGGTTCGAGCCGCGCCACCACCGCCATAATCCATGCGTCATCCCCCCAGCCGAGTTGCCGCCGAAAATCGGGCGGGTCGGCGGGAGATTCGGCGGGCGGGCGCAGGCTGTTGTGGATGAGTGCGATTTTTGTGGCGGGAATCCCCGTGTTGCGCAGATAGGTTTCCACCGCTTCCGACACGGCGATGAAACGGGTGTCGGTGGTGTTGAGCAATTTCAGCACGGCTTCATACGCCATTCCCTTCCGCGAGCCGCCGTGCTCCAGCCGGTATGCGCTGTGAACGGTTGCTACCATCGGCACACGGGTGATTTTTGTCGCCCAAAAGCCCCAAAATTGCGATTGCACATTATGCGCATCCACCACCGAAAACTCGCCGCGCCGAATGGCTCGCGCCAGAAAAATTGCCGTGCGCGGGTCGCTGCGGAGATACGGCACGGGCAGCGCAGTCAGCCCCGCTGCGTCGAGCCGCCGGTGCAGCGGAGAATCGTTCAGCACGGCGACAGCATACGGCACACCGCGCTGCGCCAGCAGTGTCGCCGTGTCTTGCACACGTACTTCTGCCCCGCCGAATCGTTTTGCCAAATCTATGATGAGGATTTTGTCATTGGAAATTTTTGCATTTTTCATTTTTCATTACCTCACCACCAGTGGCAAAAAAGTCTGTTTGTCCAAAATCGGCGGATTGGATTCAAATGCGCCCATAGTCGGCGGGTTGGCGCGAAAATTGCCCGCGAAATCGGTGAATCTATCTACGGCGACACCCGCCCCAATCAGTGGCGATGTGCTCTGCAGGGCGAACCCCCCCGCACCGTTCCCAATCATCGGCGAGTTAAATTGCGGGTCAACCGCGATATTCCCCGCGCCAGATGCCACCGCCGGTACGCCATCGGGCCAATCGTTGTGGGTGATGGTCCAGCCCGCCGGATTACCGATATTTGCCGCCACACCATTCGCGCCATTCAGCACGATATTGTTTTGAAAAAACACCCCGCTCGGCGCGATGTGTGCGCTGCCCACCGGGTCGAAATGGATGGCATCATGGCGGGAATATATTACCACATTGTAAAATATTTTTACATTGGTATAGGTGTTTTCCGCCGCATTGAGCCCCGTGTGCCAGTAGTTTATCCCCCGCCCCGTGCCGACGATGATATTGTTGCTGATGGTCACATCGCGGGTGAATGCACCCCCGCCCGGCACGGGTTGTTCGTTGGCAAGACTGATGCCATGCGCGGGATAGCCATGGTCGGAGCGGTTATAAACTTCACTGGTGGCATACAGAAAATTACCGTCCACCACCACATTCGAAACCAGATTCAAATAGATGTTCGCGCTGTATGTATTGAACACCGTGTTGCTCATAATGGTCACAAATTGCGCGTGTCCCGGTGTGATTCCTTCCCCCCACGAATTATGCACCGTGTTGTCACGGATGGTGATGTCTGTTGACCATGTCCCGTCGGGACGTTCATTGGTCGATAGCGCCGACGACCAGCCCGAAGTTCCATGCACTTCGTTGGTGTTTTCCAGCACGGCGTTCCAGATTTCGTTATTTTCAACCGTGATATGGTCGCCGCTAACGCTGATGCCGCGCGCTTGCACATCATGCACGCGGTTGTTTCGCACAATGATGAACGATGAATCATACACAGTGATTCCCCGTCCACCAGAATTGCGCACCTCGAACCCGTCAAAAATCACGTGCGCCGATTCGCCGATGAGCACCACACTTTTGGCGCGAGAAATATCTGCGCCTGTGCCGTCAAAAATCACCGTTTCAGAGTTGTATGGGCGCACGGTAATGGGCAGATGTGCCGTGCCGTAAACGTAATACAACTGGTCTTTTGTGGCGGAATATGTTCCGCCGCGTACCAAAATGGTGTCACCCGGCTGAGCCGCCCGCCCCGCCTGATACAATGTGCGGTACGGATTGCCCAACGACCCATCGCCGGTACTGTCGTTGCCGGTCACACTCACAAAAATATTTTGCGGAGATTGTGCTATTGCTGGCACGGAAAAAATTGTGCCGAACACCAATACAAAAAATGGCACACAGATTGCACAGATGAAATTGATTTCCGCTGATTTTCCGAAATTTTTATCCGTGAAAATCTGAAAAATCTGTGTCATCTGCGTTCCGGATTGTTGGTGGGTGAAAAAACATTTTTTCAGTGTGCATCCGACTCTTATGGCGACCATGTCATTCGCTCCAGCACCCACGCCGAATCACCTGTCGCCCACGGGTCTGTGTCGGGCAGGGTAAACAGTTTCTGCGGCTCGCCGCCCGAAACGGGAACCACCCACACCGCCCAGCGCCCATCTCGGTCAGAAACGAATGCCACCCATTCCCCATCGGGTGAAAATGTCGGCAATCCGTCATTGCCCGGTGCATTCGAGAGATTCCGCACTGCCGTACTGTCATTGTTCATCACATATACTTCCCAGTTGCCATCGCGCCGCGACATAAATGCCAGCCGTGTTGCGCTGGAATCGGCAGGAATATCATCCGCAAATTCCGAGAGTTGTACCGGCATATCGGAAACATCCACCCCCACCGAGAAAATGCCACAGTCGGTGCGGCGTTCATCCGGCAGGCACGGGTTGAATGCCACCCGACCATTGCCCATCCACACGGGAAAATTGCCATGCACACCGTCCGGCTCGACGGTGGATTTGAGCAATTGCACGGCGGATGTTCCCGGAACCGGCGGTGTCCCGGCGGGGCGAAGCGCCAGCAGGGGCGCGCCATCTGCATCGGGGGTGGTGAATACAAATTTTGTGCCCTGCGGATTGAAAAACGGGTAGCCGTCGCGGGCGTTGATACTCGCCAGTGTTTCGGTTTGCGTGCCGATATGATATTCGAATATTTTTTCGGCGGAACTGAAATTTTTGAATACAAACGACACTTTTCGCCCATCCCAAAAAGTGTATGTCACCCGATTTTGCGCGGAAAATTGTTCGTGGTTTACCAACAGCGTGCGCCCGTCCGGCGAAAAATTCGGCTGGCGGGCATACGGAATTTGCGCCACATCGTTTCCGGTGAACGCACCGAAAATATACGTGTCATAAAATCCCGCCGAATTGAACAGCGGCACGGCAATTTTTCCCTGCGCTCCGCTGAACGTGGGCGGCGCGAGTTGGTAGCGGCTGATGTCGGGCGATGTGTTTTCCGGCAGCCAATCCGGTGGCGGGTCGGGGAAATAGCGGTCGGAAGTGTTGCGCGCGTTTGCCGCCCAGCAGAACGGCTGCCCCGCCGAAACCACATTATATGGAAATGCGATGGTTGTCACCGCGCCCACCTGTTCCACCGACTGTTCTGCGCTCGCATCCCAGTTCCAGTCGCCGATGCGGGCATTCCAGGGCACAACTGTGGCGTGGTTTGCGCCAATGGGAAAATTGAGCCGGTATTCTGCGCCGCGCCCGTGTTCCGGCACACCGGTGGCGGCATCGCAATCGCTATCTACAAAAAGCGAAACGTCCACCGGTGTTCCGGCAGGATTTTCCGCTGTGCGGAACTGCAGTTTTGTGCCGTTTTCAAATTGAAGGAACGAGACGGCAATCAAATCGTATGCCGCAAACGGCACATCACCCGTTCGGTCGAATATGGTGCGCTGCGGTGTTTGCGGTTGAGAAATAGCCACATCCAGCGCGTAAATTTCGTGTGCCGGCGGCAGATATTCCACCGCCGGTTCAACATATTGCACTTTAAAATCGCCCAAGTGCACCGGTGCGCGCGCGCCGTTCGTCCATTGCACAAATATTTTTGTTTGGATGGGGTCGGCTGTGCGCACAGAAAATGTGGCGGTGAGCGGTGGCAGGTCAACCAGCCGCGGCACTTCAATGGCAGAAAAAGTCACCGTCTGCCCATCAAATCCCGCCGAAAACGGTTGCGGTGCATCCGCAGAAACGTATGCCAACCCGTTTGGCACGGGGATACTGATTTCGACATCCCACATGCGGAACGTTTTGTCGGTGGCTTTGGGATACACCGCCAGCGTCAGCGTATCGCCGGAAATGGTGGCAGCAGCGACCACCTGCAAGCGCGGCAGTGACGGTTTCCACCCGAGCGGCATACGGGTGGTATCGAAGGGTTGGAATGTTATTGTTTCTGCGCCGGAATGTTCGCCACGCCAACTCACGGTGGCTTCCAGCGGGAACACGGTTTGGCGCGGGTCGGTAATTTCCAGCGTGAAAGTATTGCCCTCGCCATAATTGTACACATCTGCCAGGCGGATGTTGACCGTGTCATCTGCCACCCAAATGTGATTAACGGGCAATATATTTGCCGCAATGAATTGCGTGCCGGGGGGAATGGGGATGGCGACGGTCACATCGTCCACCCGCCAATCGACACGACTGGAAATATCGAGCCGCACGGTGATTTTCCCATCTGCCAGCGTTGGAATCAAATCAAGCCAGAATGGAAATTCATCGGTTTGCGCCTGTGCGCTCGGCGGGACAAACGGCAGAATCAAAATTGTCAGCGCTACCATCCCCGCCCGAAAAAAACGTTGCCATTTCATAGCGATTCTGTTACTCGCACTCCATCTTTTTTCACAATATATGCCGGCACGCCCACCACCGTGCAATTCGGCGGAACATTTTTCACCACCACCGCATTCGCGCCGATGAGCACGTTATCCCCCACCGAAACCGGACCGAGTATTTTCGCTCCCGCCCCGACCCGCACATTTTTACCCAGTATCGGCGTGCGCTCGGTATCATCATTGTAACCAATGGTAACCTGCTGGTTAATCCAACCGTTATCGCCAATAGTAGCAACAATGATTGTACTGAAACCATGTTGAATGAACAACCCGCGCCCGATATTTGATGCTTGTCGGATGAACAATGTCGGTTCGGGGTGGTAAAATACCCGCAGAGCATACGCCGCCAGCGTTCCCGCCAAATTTCCTTTAAATGCCCGAAAATAATACAGATTGCGAAATTCGCGGTACAACCCCAGCAGCGTCAGCAGATTCAAAATATCCGAACGGTCGTGTGCTTCATCCATCAATTCCTCATCTACCCAGCGATGCACGTCCGAGAGAATCACTGCCCGCTCATCGGTGATGATGAAAACCAGCAGCATCGGCAGTACCAGCGCTTTCTTTATTTTTTTTACGAGTCGGCGTATACTTTTTAACATAAATTTAAATCGAAAGAACGTTTATGAAACGCCCAAAACTTTCTCTTATATTTAACCTTTTTTACCGTCTGCGGCTTTTTTATGCACTGCATCGCGCCACCAATCGAAACCGGCTAACCGTGCTGGCATATCACCGCATTGACGACCCGCACCGCCCCGGATTCGACACCTTCGCGCCGAATGTGAGCGCCACTCCCGCCCAATTTGCCGAGCAGATGGCGCTTTTGCAAGCGCGGTATTCTGTGGTTTCTGCCGCAGATGTGACGGCGTGGCTGCGCGGCGAAAAACCATTGCCACCCTATCCTGCCCTCATCACATTCGACGACGGCTATTTTGACAATTTTAAACACGCGCTGCCGGTGCTGAAAAAGTTCGGCTTTCCGGCAGTTGTTTTTTTGGCAACCAATTATATCGGCAAAAGCGACCCATTTTTTTGGGATTTGGCGGCATATTGTTTTGCGCACACCGAAAAAACAACTGCGAATTTCCCGCTGGCTGGCGAACTGCACTGGCACGATTCTGCAAGCCGTACCGCGGTGATGGTCGGCTGGCTGGAGCGGCTGAAAACCGTCTCTGACGCGGAAAAGTGGGCGCACATCCACGCCCTGCCCGATTTGCTGGATGTTTCCATTCCCGATGATGCTTTTGCGGGTATTACCATGTCGTGGGCGCAGGTGCGGGAAATGGTTGCCAACGGGGTGACGATGGGCGCGCACACCATGAGCCATCCGGTGCTGACGCGCGTTTCGCCGAAACAGGCACGAGCGGAAATTTTCGGTTCGAAAGTGCGCATCGAAGCAGAAATCGGTGTGCCGGTGACGACCTTCGCCTACCCCAACGGTCACCCCGCCGATTTCAACGCGGCTATTCAACAAGATTTGGCAGACGCGGGCATCGAAGCCGCTTTCACCCTTGTCCCCGGTCCTGCCACCCTTGCCGAAATGCGTGCCAATCCGTTCACCATTCGGCGTATATTTTTGAGCCACAAAGACTCACTGCCCCGTTTTGCCGCCAAATTGGTCGGCTTGCCGCGCATGCTCGGTTTCCCCCGCTAACATCTTCCAATATACCGCCATAATTTTTGCGGCGATGGGCTGCCATGAATAGCGTGTTTCCGACAGATGGCGGGCGTATGCACCCATTCGCGCCGCCAAATCGGGATTGCCGATAATTTGCTCAATCGCGGCAGCCAATTCCGGCGGCGATTGCGGCGATACCAGCAGCCCGCTTCGCCCTTCTTCCACCACATCGGGCAGCCCGCCCACCCGTGTGGCAATCACCGGTTTGCCGAAGGCATACGCCACCTGCATAGAACCGCTCTGCGTGCTGTTGTGATACGGGTACACCACCACCGTCGCCAGTTCCATCAGTCCTGCTACCTCTTCAAATGGGATATACCGTCCATCGAAAATTACATCATCTGCCACACCGAGCCGCACTGTCTGCAACCGGTAATCGTCCAAACTGATATATTTTGACGGAAATCCTGCCACCACCAATTTTGCATTTGGCTGATGGCGTTTCGCCAGCGCGAAGGCTTCCAGCAAATCGGGCACGCCTTTGCTTGGCACCAGAATACCGAAAAAAAGCACCACCGGCGCGCCATCGGGCAGCCCGTACCGGCGGCGCAATTCGGCGGCGGAAACTGCGCCCTGCTCGGCGGTGGTGGGGAACAGCGATTCGTTTCCGTGCGGGATGATGGCGAGTTCTGCGCCGGGAACCGAAAATAATTCCAAAAAACGGCGGCGGTTGCTTTCGGAATGGAAGAATATCACCTTGAAATTACGATACACGCTGGCATACATTCGGTTGGCAATTGCCGACACAATGCCCGTCTGCTCGCGCAGTTCAAATTCGTGGCAAATTTGTGTCAGTTTCAACCCGCGCCGCCGCAATCGCGCCAGAAAAATGGCTTCAAATGGGAAATTGATTTTGCCAAATTGAATCACATCCGGCTTTTGTGCCAGCAAAAAATTCGTCAGTTGCCACCATGCGCCGATGAGTTGCAGCGCGCGGAATCCACGGCGGATATTCCAGAAGATTTTGCGCCGAAGTTTTGCCAGTTTCCCGCGCGGCGGCGCTTCCATCGAATGCGGGTCGAACATCTGCCACAATTTCAGCCGTTTTTCCACCGTAAAATTGTGCGGAAATGCGTTCAGTTCGTAATCGCGGGTGGTCACCAGCGTGACACGAACGTCGGGTTCATTTGCCAGCGCAGTGCAAAGTTGGTAGGCATAGTGAATCATACCGCCCGTGCCCATCGGCTCTACCACAAAAAGGTTCATCGGCATTTTATCCGCCTTCCATCTGTCATTCCGAAATTTTCCGCAGGAAAATATCCGGAATCCACTCCAAAGAATTTGGATTCCCGCTTTCGCAGGAATGACATGCACGTAGCTTTAACAACAAGATATTTTGTACTGCAACTGAAAATCAGTTTACGATTCACTCAATTTTTCCCCGCAAATGTCGAGATACAGCGTTTCCAACCGCCGCACTTGTTGTTGAATGTTAAAACGTTCTTCTACAATTTGCCGCCCGGTTTTACCCATTGCCTGCGCCCGTTGTGGACTTTGTAGCAGTTTCAGGCACGCTTCGGTCAGCGCGGGCGGGTCGGCGGGGGGAATGAGCAGCCCGTTTTGCCCGTCGTCCACCATTTCCGGCACACCGCCAACATGGCTGGCGATAATCGGTTTTTCTGCCGCCATCGCTTCGGCGAGCACGGTGGGCAGCGCTTCGGTTAGCGTGGGCAAGACGAAAATATCGGCGGCGGCGAGCAATTGCGGAATATCGCGGCGCGTTCCGGCAAAAATCACGCGGTTGGTCACGTTTTTTTCGGCGGCAATATTTTCCAGTTTTTCCCGATATTCCCCATCGCCGACAATCAGATAGCGCGTTTCCGGCACGTGCTGCAAAATATCGGGCAATGCTTCGAGCAAAAATTGAATGCCCTTCGGCTGGCGCAACACTGCCACTGTGACCAGCACCGGTGCAGCGGCGGGAATGCCGAGTGATTTGCGCAGTGCGGCGATTTCAGCGGGGGAAACGGGCTGAAACCGCGACAAATCAATGCCGTTGTGCAGGGTAATGACTTTTTGCGGCGGCAATTTCCCCACCCGCAGATGGTGCTGCCGCGTCTCTTCGGAAACGGCAATCACCCGCGCGGGAAAATGTCGCAAAATCCACCAGCGTAATTTGAGCCGCCAGTAGCTTTTTTCGCCTTTTTCGGGCGCATCGGCGGTATGCAGCGTGGACACGGTGGGAATGCCGAGCAGTTTTGCTGCGGTGCCGCCGAGTGTGTCGGCAAATTCAAGTTGGGTGTGCAGCACAGCGGGTCGCATGCGCCGCAAATAGATGAGCAATCGCGGCAGCGCGGTGGGGTCGGCAAGGCGCTTTACGGGCACAAAGTCAATCGGCACCCCCAGTTTTTCAATTTCAGCAGCCATGGGGTTGTTTTGTTTCACCTGCAAAACGCAGACGCGCGGCTCAAACCGGGTACGGTTGAGATGTTGCAGATAAATCACCAGCAACCGTTCTGCGCCGCCCATCCCCAGCCCGTCAATCAGAAAAATAATGCGTTTGCGCACGGTTGTACTTTTCCCCATTATTTTGATTTATTTTTGCGCCATGACATTATGCCGCCGATGACCGCCACCAGCACGCCCAGTGCAATCAAAATGAAGGGCAAAAAAGCGGGGGCGCTGGATGGCGGCGGGGTGTAATCTTTTGTGAGAATAGTGCCGGAAATTGTGCCTGTTGCAGCGGGAGTTGCGCCCGCAATCGGCGGCGTAGGGGTTGGGGTAATTTTTTCCAGCGCCACCGGGGTCGGTGATAAGCTGTCCATCGCCGTTTTGAGCGGCTGGCGCACGAATTGTTTGCTTTCGTATGTTTCTACCCGTTTACCATTCACATAGGCGATATCGCCGTCCAAATCGTAATAAATCTGGTCATTAAATAACGTGTTGATGGCACTGGTTACGCCATCGGTGGATGTGCCGGTGGCAACCAGCACCGCTTTTCCGGCATTCCATGGTGCGGGAATGATTTCTAGCAAACCGATGCTGAATGTTTTTGGCAAGCGGTACACCACGTCTCCCACCTGTTGACGGAGTGTATCTTCGCCCTCTACAAAAGGTTGGGGCAAGCGGTTGTTTATCTGTTCGATGAATTTATTGGCGGTGGGACGCCCGAACGCGATAACATGATATGGCGCAATTTGTGTATTGCTGACCACCGAGCGGGAAACCAGCGGTGCAAAACTGGGTCCGGTGGTGAACCCGCCGAGATATGCCGTGGCTTTCAGCATGCCGAGCAGTTCGGTGGGGGTGGGGTTTTCCGGCATAGAAAACAGCACGTCGCTCAAATCTTGCCGCGAGAAAAAGCGATTGAACACATTGTTTAGTGAGGCTTGAATGGGAATACTGTCGTTTTCTTTGTGCGGCAGATACAGCGTGCTGTCGGCGTCAATACGCAGCCAGCCCAAATCGAGTTCCGGCAGCGTGCATTCTGGCACATCGATATTCAAGATGGCGTCAAATGTCAATTCGTTGAATGTGCCGGGAATGAAATCGTTTTTTTGCAATTTTATGGTGGTTTGGTGAACCCCGTTTTCTTGCACGTCGATGGGGGCGCTGCCCACCGGATTGCCATTCAATTTAACCGTCAAACCCGATTCCAACGGGGTGAGGTTTGTGGAAAACGCATAATCTAGAGTGAAGGTTGGGTCATCCAAGATTTCCCAATTGTACGGCACAAAGAATTTCACGCCGGTGTGGTAGCGATTGAACCCGTAAAATGTGGTATCCGCAAAACCGAAATCCGCCAGCCGGAAGGTATCATCGGGCGGCGCAGCGGTTGTGCCATCTTCGCGAAATTCTTCCACCACCACCAGATTGCCGATGAAGCCATATCGCGGCGACAGCGTGGACAGCGCGTGCGCGGCGGTGGCAACGGCGGCATCGGTGTTGCCCGTGACGGCGAGATACACATGGTCTGTGCTGAAATCGGAGGGGATTTCTTGAATTACCCCATCGGTCGCGGCAATCGATTCGCCGTCTGCGCCGGTGATGGTTGCGTCATCTGCCAGCAAGCGGGTTGGCAGTTTTTTTTGCCGGTACAGTTTTTGGAGGAATTCATTTTGCCCCGGTGTGCCGATGATGATGGCACTGGCAGTTGCCAGCATATAGGGGGTAACATTTGTTGCAGTGGTCACATTTAATGCCAAATTATCAAAAGTTGCTTGCCCCAGTGTGGCTGCCACCGATGCGGCAGCGCTCAAATCGGCATCGGAATAATTATCTGGCAGAATGAATACCACTGGTTCCGGTTCGAATAAATCTTGCACCACGGGACGGGGAAATTCTGCCAAATCTATCACAATCGGCGCGAGGGTGTATTCAAAATGAAATTGGGAACTATTGTGCAATAGCAGTACCGAAACACCGCGATTGGTATCGCAATTGCTGCTTATATATACCACCCGCACCGTTTGCCGCTGTTTGTCGGTGATGGCTTTGGCGGGAATCGGAATACGCCGCTGTTGATTTTGTCCGGCATATGGCACAAACGAATCAACCAATTCATCGTTGATGAATACATTGATGAGTGCATCCACCGGCTGATTCTCCACTGTCGAGCCGGTTGCCATACCACCCTGAAATTGCAAACTGTATTTCAGGGTGAAAAAACTTACATCGGGCAAAAGCTGCCAGCGATACGGCAGCCCAAATTGGTATGTCTGCTGGTCAATCGGCGATCTTAATTCAATGTTACTGAAATTCAACCGTGCCAGCGTCAAATCGGTGGCGGTGTTGCTCGCCGGTGGCGGGGCGATGGTCAGCGTCGGCGTGACCGACGTGGTGACGACGGGGGTTGCAGTTGGCGATTGTGCCAGCGCCACCGTCGATTGTGTCTGCCATACCGTCAGCATACTTGCCATCAAAAGCGATGATACAATCACCGCCGATTTTTTGGCTTTTGAAATGCCTATGGTTTTCAGTAATTTTTGCATCGTTTCACGCTCCAAAAACCACAGCGGAATTAAATACCCCACCGCTCCGGCGGGAATAATGACCATCAGCCGCGCAACCGCAGACCATCCTTCAGAGAATATCAGGGCAAGCGTAGCGAATAGCGCGAGTACCGCCCCCGACACAAATGCCGGCAACAATTGTGCCAAAATATCGCGCACGCGGACGCGCACAAATTTTGCGGCAACCAGCATATCTGCCACCATACGGACAACACTGGCGGTTAGATGCCCCCA
>JALVZI010000401.1 GCA_027022125.1 Anaerolineae bacterium
CGTAGGGGCAGCCACTAGGGCTGCCCCTACAACTGTTCGAGACAAACACCATTCGCTATTCGCAATTCGCCACACAGGTATTTTTATGCACAAACGTGTATCCATTCGGAAAAATATATCGCTGGTGGTGCTGGTTTCGCTGCTGGCATTCATCATTTCCGCCACTGTGGCAAATTCCGGCTGGACAGAAAAACTGTATGTGGTCGGTTGGGTGGGTGTGGGCGCGATTGCCATCGGGCTGATGTTGAGCCGCAGTTTGCTGCCGACACTCATCGCGCACATTTTCAGTGTCATCATCGGCAGCGGGTGGTCATTTTGGGTGGTCAGCCGCATTGCCCCCGCCGATTGGACGTGGCAGCAGCGCTGGGACAATTTGGCGGCACGGGTGGTGCAGTGGTTTTCCATCGCGGTGAATGGCGGCGTGAGTTACGATAACGAGATGTTCATTCTGGAAATGAGCCTGATTGTGTGGCTGGCGGCGTATGTCACCATTTTTACGGTTTTCCGCCACCGGCAGGTGTGGTCGGCGCTGGTTCCGGGCGGCGCGCTGGTGCTCATCATGTTCCATTATGCCCCGGTAAATTTAACGATATATGCGTTGGCATTTTTGGTGGTCAGCATTTTGCTGGTCATTCGATTTAATTTGATGGAGCAGGAAGAACATTGGCGAGCGTATCACGTTTTTTACCGCCCCGATGTCCGGTTCGATTTTTTTCGCGGCGGAGTGATTTTCTCCGTCGCGCTGTTGATGGCGGCATGGTTTGCGCCGACGCTGTCGCCCGCGCAGACAACCGAGGTTTTCAGCAATTTCGACCGTCAGTGGCGCAGTGCGCAGAGCCAATGGAATCGGCTGTTCGCCAATCTCAATTACAAGCCCGACCCGCTGCTGGGCGCAAACACGTTCAGCCAGAATTTGGAACTGGGGGGACCCCGCACACTCACTGCCGAACCGGTGATGGTGGTGCAAGCACCTGCCGGACGATACTGGCGCGCGGCGGTATATGACACATACGACGGCAAAGGCTGGTCGAGCCAAGATACGGTGGAAGTAGCATTCGGCACGAACAACCCGCAACTGTCACTGCCGTTTTTTCGCGCCCGCACACCGGTCACCCAAACCTTCCAACTTTTCCGCGACGGGGCAACGGTGCTATACGCACTGAGCGACCCGGTGACGGTCAACCGCAAAGCGCACGGCAAAGCGACGGTCGTCACTGCGGAAGAAATGCGCCGCAGCCCGTTGAATTATTGGGCGGGGAAAAAAGAACCGTGGTATTTTGAAGTCACTTTCATCGAAAGTGACCGCCGTTTGCGCGCCGAAGAGCCGTATCAGGTGGTTTCGATGCTTTCTGTGGCAACGAAAGAGCAATTGCAAAACGACACCGCCCGCATTCCCGATTGGATACTGGCACGCTACACGCAACTCCCCGACGGTATTCCACAGCGGGTATTCGATTTGGCGAAAGAAATTACCGCCAACAAACCCACCGCATACGATAAAGCCTCGGCGATAGAGCAATATCTGCGAGAAAATATCGCTTATAACGAAGGTATTCCCCTGCCCCCCGCCGACCGCGACAAAGTGGATTACATTCTGTTCGACCTGAAACAGGCATATTGCGACTATTATGCCACTTCGATGATTGTGATGCTGCGCTCGCTGGGAATTCCCGCCCGATTGGCGGCGGGATATGCGCGCGGACGCCCGGAAACGCTCGAAGACCAGCGCATCGCGTACATGGTGCAAAATAAAGATGCCCATTCGTGGGTGGAAGTCTTTTTCCCGACGTATGGTTGGGTGGAGTTCGAGCCGACCGCCGCCCAACCGGGCATTGAGCGGCTAACCAACCGCGACCGCAACGGCAACGCGGGTATCACCGCTCCGGCAGATGAGTTTTCGCCCATTGACCGCGCACGCGATGTGGAAGCCGAAGGCAACCTGTCCGCCCCCACCCCCGAACCGCCGGCGGTGCAATTCGCCCTGCCCTTTTGGGGAAATGTATCGCTGCCCGCCGGAACCGCCCGCGCCGTCGGTATCGGTTTCGGTTGGATATTGGGGCTGGGTGCAGCGGCGCTCGCCGGATGGTATGCGCTCAAACGGATGCGGCTGGTCGGCGGCGTTTCATCCACCCCCGATGCGCCGAATGTGCCATCGGTGGGGGCGGTGTATGCCGCGCTGGTTCGGTTGGCAAATTGGATGGGCATAAAAAAACGCCCGTGGCAAACCGTGTATGAGCACGCTTTTCAAATAGAGCGTGCCGTGCCAGAGGCGTCAGCAGAGATAGAATTTATCAGCGCGGTTTATGTGCGGCAAACGTTTAGCCCGCAGCCAACAGACGATACCGCCGTCAAAGCGCAGGTCGTTCAAGCGTGGGAAAAAATTCGCCCGCTGCTTTTCCGCACCATGTTTGAACGGCGCAACCCGCTGCGGAAAATCCGGTTGCCGTTCCGCTGGTGATTACCCGTCTTCCAGCGCGTTTTTCACCG
>JALVZI010000402.1 GCA_027022125.1 Anaerolineae bacterium
CAGTGATGGCAACATTAACCGTTTCACCGGCAAGGTCGTCGTCAAAGAAATCTTCGGGGTAGGTATGGGTAAATTCAACCGTTTCACCGGCAGATTTGCCCGCCAGATGGGCAAGCAAGTCCAAATCGCCCGCTTCCTCGTTTTCAACCAGTCTGTTGTTGTCTTCCCAGCTGGCAACTTCTTCACCGGTTTCGGGGTCGGTCAGCACCACCGAAACGGAGACCACATCACCCGCTTGTGCGGGGCGTTCCACCGGAACAGCCGTGGTAAAATGCGCCTGCAATTTCTCCAGTTCTTCTTGGATTTCCTCGTCTGTCACTTCGACGGGTTCCGCTTCAACGCGCACATCGCGGTAGTTGCCCAACTCGACCACCGGTTCGGTGGGGATGCGGATTTTCATCACCAGCGGCTCCCACGAAATCTCTTCCAGCGCGGCGGGTCCGTACGGCTCTACCCCGGCTTCTTTTACTGCATCCTGATAAACTTTGGTTGTCAGGTCTTCGGTGGCTTCCTCTTGGATAGCCTCTTCGCCAAAACGGTTAACGATGATGTTGTATGGCGCTTTTCCCGGACGGAAACCGGGGATGTGTGCCACTTTCGCAATGCGGCGGGCTGCTTTTTGCAAAAGTTTTTGCTTTTGCTTGTCGTCAATTTCAACTGTCAAAATGACTTCACATTTGTCTGTTGTTTCTTTTGTGACCTTCAATGTTAGAACCTCTTTCTAGCTAAAAAGATTATCTATCACCACTTGACGGTGATAACGTGGTGATTTTACCACAGTCGCCATAAAAACAGTAATCAAGAGAACAAGCGTGGTCTTTTTAGCCGGTGGCAAATACGCAATCGTGCAATTGAATTGAACGACCCGCCGTGTTAACATAATTCTAAACGATTACGGCGATTAAGTCAACTTTTTATGTAAAACTGAGACGGCTATTCAGTATACTGTGTTTACTTTGAATAACCGTAGGGGCAGCCCTTGTGGCTGCCCTGCTTCGGGCGACCATAAAAGTCGCCCCTACGAAACCGGAAAATTCGATTGGTTTTTCGGGAAAATGATACCAAAATCCATAGGGGCGGCTCGCGAGCCGCCCCTACGTTTTTCCACCCCCCTGAGCAGTTACGGTTAAACATAATGTTCCAGCGAATCAGAAGGTGGTTTGTTGTTTTTTGTGGTAAATCATTGTCTAAATTAATATACTCGATAGGTAAATTGACAACCAATTGGTTGCGAGAAAAGAAGAATGCCTCCATTAACTAGGTTCTGTTGACGTTTGCCGATTTTTCATCCTGAGTAACCCGCAGGGCGTATCGAAGGGTGAAAATCGGCAGGGAAAAACGCCCTTCGATACGCGGTTCACTCAGTGAACCGCTACTCAGGATGCGTTTTTCCCGCTGAAAACAAAACGTCAACACGCCCTAACACCCACATATTTAAAGTGCCTCCACCTTTTATAGAAACAGATGTCATAGTTTGATTATATGAATAGCTGTATGAATTTGAAAGAGAAAGAGCCGCGGTAAATCCTGTCAATGCTGTGCGCGTATTCAAAACACTATCAATCCAGTGAAATGAACCGCTAGAACCCACCTTTATATCCGCCCAAGTATTGAATTGGGCAAAACCTGCTGGCACAGAACAACTTCGCGTCACAACACCATAACTTGTGCCAGTGTTAAACAGTTGGAGGGACTTATTATTATTGAAATCGTCGAAGTATATTGAACGCGCGGATGGCTGGGCGTGAAGTCTAACTTTTGCAAGAAAGTTTTCTAATTCTTGTGGACTATCAAATTGTAATGGAGTAACTCCCACAGGAAGTGAATCAACAACCTTTAAATGATATTTGTCAATTACGCTTTGTAGGGGTTTGGGGTTTGGGGTTTGGGACCTTCGGCATTTACTATTGGTGAAAATAGTGTGAAGGTTGCCACAAAAATCAACAAAATGGAAAATATTTTCGTTTTCATTTCTACCTCATTGTTTGTTTAGTTGTCTTGGGGAAGGCAATGAAAAATGCAAGGGGTCCTAAAAAAGGCACAACAACAATAAAGAGAACCCACGCAAATCTCAGCCACTCTGAAAAATTTCTTTTTCTAATTTGCCATAACGCCAACAATGCCAACAAAGGCCACAGTATTAGTATGGCAATATTCATTAATTGAAGAACTGTAACGACATCCATAGCCATCAACCAAATATCTTCCTATGGTAAAAATTTGTTGTCATGCATAATTCTTTTATAGTGTGTCACATAGGGATCACCCCCTTTCTGGACTCTGGCGTTTTTAAATTATTGTCAAGTTAGTTACTGCATGTTGTGGTTGGAAGAATAGCAAAACTACTATGTGGTCATCAAGTTGACAATAACGAGATTCTGCCAGATTCCAGTTCTTTTGTCAAAACAGCCAACGGTGGGATTAATCTGGATTAATCTATAGAAGTGATTTCTAAGAAGCCTCCACCGAAAACGCAACTTATTTTAACAGGTTTTTCGTTTGTTTTCAATAGATTGCGGAAAACCTTAAGATTGGCTAAACATAACGCTCTATGGTGCCCCCCGGTGGAGTTGAGTCATCATCATTCCGTTTAAGAACGTTTTTTATCTTTTTGCCCATTTCCACTTTGGCAACATCCAGCGGCGAAAGTTTATCAATAAACGCCAAAAAATCCTGCACATCGTGGACATATCCCACTTTATCCACCTGCTCGGAAATGCGCAGATCTTTTTGATGCTCTACTATCCACGCCAGCAAATCATCGGGGGTGCGACCGGGAAACAGTTTCATCACCCCGCTTTTTTTGATGCGGGCTATCATCGGGGCGTAAAAATTATCGTACCAGTCCACCACCGTTTCATCCCGACCGGGAATATCGGTGCGGCGTTTGGAAAGGTAGTACCGGTACACCGAAATTTGTCGCAGCAGCCGATTGTAACGCCCCGGTATGGTGAACGTGATGTCCGCCTCTGGTCGCAATTCGTGCAGGCGTGTTTTCTCCAAAAAAATGGCGCATTCCTCTTTGATGAGCAGGTCATCCGGTTTGGCATCCGGCGTCAGAGTGAAGACGGTGGGCAATTCGGTAACATACGCCTGAATCGTCTCCCATTTCAACTCTCGCGCCACCGAAACGCGGTGGTTGCCGTCGCGGACAAAATAAACCTGGTCAATTTTATACACCTCGATGGGCGGAAACCCTTTGCCGGTGACAGCCAGCGTGTAAATTTGCCGCCAGCGTTCTTTATCCCGACCGGCGCGCCGCGGGGTGAATGTGCGGGTGAAATCGGTGTAACGCCCGCAACTGCCCGCAATCTGTTTCAGCGGCACATCCTGCAAGCCACGATTGACGGTGTTCCGCAACCGGAGTTTTTGCACCACTTCCTCAAACGAGAGTAAATCCAAGTTTGACCCGCTGAGACCGGCGATAACTTCTTCTATCAACGCTTTGCGGCGGGCGCGGTTAAATTCATCTTCACTTTTCAAATAGGCGATTTCTGTATTATCCATTGTCTCTGCACATTACGATAAATCTGTTTTCAAAACCGGCAACAACTTCCGAGAATAATCTGCGGGCAACCACGCCAGCACAATGATGGGCGTTTTGGATGACGGCAGCAGGGTGGTTGTTTCGCCGGTGTTCCAAACCACAAACAACCGGTACCGAGGGTCGGGCGATGCAATCGGTTTCTCGACCAGCGCCACGCCATCCCGGTCGGGGGAAAACACATAATTTTCAAAAACGTGATGGGCATCGTTGCGATATAACGTCTCCGTTGTTTTCCGCTGGATGTTATAGTGAATCAACTCCCCTTGGTCAAACGCCAAGAACGATTTTCCATCAGTTGACCATAATATCTGCTGCGGCGCCGACTGTTCGTTTCCATCGTCATTTTTGAACACGAACAACTTTTGGGGAGACGTGGCATCGGTGTTGGATGCCAGCCACAATCCGGCGGGGGCTTGCGGCGATGGAACCGTGGTATAGGCGGTATACCTCATATCCGGCGATACCGCACTGGCGGTGATATTTTTGCTGCCGACTTCCAACCGCCGATTGGTGAACGCGCTGTACCATCCCACTTCGCCGCCGCCATAAAAAAGTTCGTCATCATCCAACCAGCGCAAAACGTGTCCCCGCCCGCTGAGAGTCGCCAAAATTTGCGTTTCGCCGCTGATGACGTTCCGCACCGCCGTGCGATTCCCAGATTCGCCCGCCGGGGTTTTTACGCCATAGGCAATATAGCAGTTTTCTGATTCAATATCGGTGCATCCGGCAGACCACGCCGGAACCACCGAATCGTCAATTTCATCGGCGATGCGCCACACGGTTTGCTCTTGAACATTATATGCCAGCAAAGCGCGTTCTCCGGTATCGGTATGGGCGACCATATATGCCAAATGGTTGCCATCGGGAGCCCAAACGCTGGGGGCGTTAATCCACCGGTAATACCGGTTGATGGGTAACGGTAAACCGTGTCCTGCTGCATCGTACAGCACGTGTTTTATCAGCACGTAACAACCTGCATCCGCGCCGAAACACCCCGGCGATACGGCTATCTGCCGTTTGGGGTCGGCTTCGGCGGCGGGGCTGAGACGGGTTAAATGCGCCCCGTCGGCGTTGATGGTGTATAGCGCGCGGTCGTACCAAAATAAAATAATGCCGTGCCCGGCTTTGTTGGTGCCGGTGGCGCGAAAAGGTAAATACCAGCCATACAGCAACAGTATGCCAATTATTGCCAGCAAGCCTATTATTTTCGCGTCAAAAAAATGTCGCCGGTGAAACATCGGTATTGCCACCTGTTTGAGATACTCGTTAAAAAAAGACGCAAGGGAACGTGACCTCCCTTACGTCTATGATACTGAATTTGGTGACCAAATACAATTTAATGCAAAATTTGTGACAAGAACAGTTTGGTTCGTTCATGTTTGGGATTGGAGAAGAACTCATTGGGTGTGTTCTCTTCCACAATCAACCCATAGTCGAAAAATACAATTCTGTCTGCCACGGTTTTGGCAAAACCCATTTCGTGCGTTACGGCGATGATGGTCATACCGGTTTTTGCCAAATCAATCATCACTTCTAACACTTCTTTAATCATTTCCGGGTCGAGCGCGGAGGTCGGCTCGTCGAAAAGCATAATTTCGGGTTCCATTGCCAGTGCGCGGGCAATAGCCACCCGCTGTTGCTGCCCACCGGAAAGTTGTCCGGGATATTTGTTTGCCTGCTCGGGGATTTTTACCCGTTCCAGCAGTTCCATCGCTTTGGCTTCCGCCTTTGGCTTGTCCCATTTGCGCACCCAAATCGGCGCCAGCGTGATGTTGTCCAGCACGGTCAAATGGGGGAAAAGGTTAAACTGCTGGAAGACCATCCCAATTTCTTTCCGAATTTCGGCAATATTACGCACGTCGTTATTGAGTTCGATACCGTTGACCCAAATTTCGCCGGCTTGGTGTTCTTCCAAACGGTTGATGGTACGGATGAAGGTTGATTTGCCGGAACCGGATGGTCCCAAAATGACAATCACTTCGCCTTTTTTGACTTTAAAGTCAATCCCTTTTAACGCCTGAAACTCACCGTACCATTTTTTTACGCCGCGGCATTCGATAATATATTCTTCACTCATTGTATTCTCCTCCACTGAGTTAGCGTTGTCCCACGCCCAGGTTTTTCTCTAGCCGTAAACTGGCTGCCGACATTGCAAATGAGAAGATAAAGTAGATGAGCGCATCAAAAATGTAAACCTCTTTTTGCGCCCCCAAAAATCCTGCTTGCGACAAGATGGATTGCGACACCTTCAAGAAGTCCAGCAAACCGACAATTGCCACCAGCGATGTATCTTTGAACAAACCGATAAACTGCCCCACCAGCGGCGGGATGACGGTTCGCAGTGCCTGCGGCAAAATGATGAAATACATTTGCTGAAAAGTGCTCAACCCCAGCGCATCGGCGGCTTCGTATTGCCCCCGTGGAATTGCCTGCAATCCACCGCGCACATTTTCCGCCAGATATGCGGCACTGAACAGCGCCGTCCCGACCATCGCGCGGAACATACCGGGAATGCGCACGTCGGCGGGCAGCACCAGCGGCAACATTACCTGCGCCATAAACAGCACGGTGATGAACGGCACACCGCGCACAACTTCAATGTACAGGGTGGAAATCCATTTGATGATGGGCATATTGCTTTGCCGCCCCAGCGCCAACAACACGCCGATGGGGAATGATGCTACGATACCGAAAATCGCCAGCACGAATGTCAGCAATAAACCGCCCCATTTGCTGTATTCCACCTGCGGCAACAGTGACGACCCGGCAAATCCGGCGAGAAAATACCAAATGGGAATCGGAGATACCACCCAAACGATGGTCATAATCTGCCGCAGTTTTTTATTGCTAGAGCGGTAAACAAATAGGCTGATGATTCCCATCAACACAATCACAGCGATAGAGGTGAAAACTCGCCAGTCTTGGTCTTGCGGATAAGGTCCGTGAATGAGAATGAGCACGTTGGTGGTAATCGCCCGCCAGTTGGCTTCGGTTACTGCCCAGCGCACCGAGGGCACCAGCACGATATACAAGATGAAAAGCGAAAGGAAAGTGAGAATGGCATCTATCCACGAGCCGAACAGGTTGTGTTTCAGCCACCCCAAAACACCGATTTCGGTGCGTGGCGGCGCTTCGTAAACGGTACTGACGTCTGTTGCTGTTGTCATCTATCGCTCCTTAATTTTTACTCGGCTGTTGATGAAGTTCATTATCACCGAAATGGTCAAACTGAGGGACAGATATGTTGCCATCAGCATTAGAATGACCTGCACCGATTGCCCGGACTGGTTGAAAGTGGTGTTCGCCACTGCAAACAAGTCTGCATACCCCACGGCGATAGCCAAACTGGAGTTTTTCGCCAAGTTCAGATATTGGTTGGTTAACGGCGGGATGATAACTTGCAACGCTTGCGGCAAAATAATCAACTGCAAACTTTGCGATTGCGATAGCCCCAGCGCGGTGGCGGCTTCTCGCTGCCCTTTGGAGACCGCCTGAATACCGGCACGCACCACCTCGCCGATGTATGCCCCGGTATATAGCACCAATCCCGATAGCACCCCGAAGAATTCCGGCGTCATCACCATCCCGATATATTTTTGATTTTCATCTTTGGCATAATTGAAGCCTTTGATGAACGGCTCTTGGTATAACAAAGGATGGGTGATGAAAACGCCAACACCGGCAACAACCACAAACCCCAGCGGCACGAACCACCATGAAAACGCGGGGCGTCCGGTGGTGGGATAGGTTCGGTTGCGGAAATACCAGATTATTCCGGCGAGAATCAAACCGACAACCAGATACGGAACCCACGCCGAGAACGTTTCTGTCGGTTTGAACCACGGCACTGCCACCCCGCGGTTGTTCAACAAAATACGGTTTCCCAGCACCCGAATGGTGTTTTCTCGCTGTGGCAACTGCAAAAGTACACCGGCGTAAATGAAGAACAGCAACACCAGCAACGGCACGTTTCGCATAAGTTCCACAAACGCGCGGGCAAGCGTGCTCATCAGCCAGTTGGATGAAAGCCGCGCAATACCCACAAACAACCCCACGATGGTCGCAAAAAAGATACCCAGCACGCTGACGAACAGCGTATTGAGCGCGCCAACCAAAAATGCACGCCCATAGGTGTAGGTTCGGTCATACGGGATGAGATGTTCGGAAATATCGAAACTGGCGGTGTTGCGCAAGAATGTAAAATCGGTGGCGCTCAATCCGCGCGATTCAATGCCAGAAGCGGCGTTGCCGCCCAACCAGCCCAAAATCGCCAGCACAACCGCCAACACGACCAATTGCCCGGCAACAGAAATGGCACGCACATCTTTGGTTCGATACGCCACAAATGCACCGGCGGAAATGCCCACCAGTTGTGCCACCTGAGGCGCAAGCAGGAAGTTGAACATGCTCACCAAAAAACCATTGGTTGCCACGCTGTTTCCCACCGGCGACAGCACATAAGCCTGCAATAACAGCATCACATAATATGCCAAAAGCCCTACCGGCAGCGCGATTGACATGATGCCGATATTTCGCCGAATGATTTTCCTGTTTTTGTCACCGTGGGTGGGGTATGCCAAAAATAGAATCCAACCTATCGGCGGTATAACAAGACTATACCCATACAGCAT
>JALVZI010000403.1 GCA_027022125.1 Anaerolineae bacterium
CATCGTGCCGCCCGTCGAAATACGAAAATTGCAGGTGGTATTCGCCTTTCAGCGCCACCGGGCGGATGGAAACTTTTTCCCAGCGCGGCGAATGCCCCTTCCGCCTGCCTTTAAATTCGGCACGGATGAAGGTTTCGGGGGAGAGGATGGCGACTTTTAGTTTGGCGGTTGTTTCGGACATAAAAAATCTCACGCAAAGGCGCGTAGAGTAGGAAGTATGGAGTAGAGAGCAAGGGATGATGACGGAGGAAGTAGGGGCGAAGCGGCGCTTCGCCCCTACTCAGGTGATCGCACAATCTCCCGATTTATTGAGATGATACAATCATAACATTAAACCTAAAACCTGAAACCTTGAACAACCTTTTACCAGCCGCGGGTGGCGAGTTGCTCTTCTTCCGGCAGGGAACGCACGTTGATGCCGACCATCGGTTCGCCCAAATCTTTGCTGATTTCCGCCAGAATTTTGGGGTCATCATAATGGGCGACGGCTTGCACGATGGCGTTGGCGCGTTTGGCGGGGTCGCCGCTTTTGAAAATACCGGAGCCGACGAACACCCCATCCACACCGAGCTGCATCATCAGCGCAGCGTCGGCGGGGGTGGCGATGCCCCCGGCGGCGAAATTGACCACCGGTAGGCGTCCGAGTTCGCGGGTTTCTTTCACCAACTCATACGGCGCGCCGATATTTTTGGCGAAGGTCATCAACTCTTCTTCCGGCATAGTTTGCAGCCGCCGAATTTCGCCGAGGACGGTGCGGGCGTGACGCACGGCTTCGACCACATCGCCGGTGCCGGCTTCGCCTTTGGTGCGAATCATCGCCGCGCCTTCGCCGATGCGGCGCAGTGCCTCGCCCAGATTGCGGCAGCCGCACACAAATGGCACGTTGAAATTGTGTTTGTTGATGTGATGCGATTCGTCGGCGGGGGTGAGCACTTCGCTTTCGTCAATATAATCCACGCCGATGGCTTGCAGAATTTGCGCTTCCACAAAATGTCCGATGCGCGCTTTTGCCATCACCGGGATGGAAACCGCGTCCATAATGCGTTGAATCATACCGGGGTCGCTCATACGCGCCACGCCGCCATCGGCGCGGATGTCGGCGGGCACGCGCTCCAGCGCCATTACGGCGCATGCGCCCGCTTCCTCGGCGATTTTCGCCTGCTCCGGCGTGACCACATCCATAATCACGCCGCCTTTCAACATTTGCGCCAAGCCGACTTTCACGCGCCATGTGCCGGTTTGGCTGTTTCCGTTTTGAGAAGTCATAGTTCACCTCGATTTTAGTTTTTGGTTATTAGTTGTCAGTTTTCAGTAATCAGCGAAAAAACTGATGGCTGACCGCTGAAGACTGACAACTGAACACTGACAACTATCCATAAAATTCATCCATTCGCGCTGCGTGCGCCAATTCTTCCCGATGTTCGGGGGTATCGAGCGAGGCTTGCACGCTTTCCGGCGAGCGTTTTGCGGCGCGCCAGTTTTCCGCATGGGCGATGCGCAGCAGCACTCGCGCCGCCATCGCCGAGGTTTCGCGCAGGTTTTTCAGCGAAACTTTGTCCAGCGTGTCGAATTTGGTGTGCCCGTAACCCCGCCCGCTCAGCGAGCGTGGAATCGATTCGATGCCGCCGGTGGGAACACCTGCCATAAAAAACGGGTAATGGTCGGAGTGCGCCGAAACCGACTGTCCGACGTTGAACGGTTCCGCCATTTCTGCGCTCATCGCTTCAAATACCGGTTGCAGGTCATCCCACATATTCAAATTGATGCCGCGATTTTCCATCGCGCCAGCCGCATCCATGTTAAGATAGAATCGAATGCGGTCAAATTCATCGGCGTGTGCTTTGGCATACGCTTTTGAGCCTTGCAGTCCAAGTTCCTCGATGCCCCAAAATACGAATCGCACGGTGCGGGGCAGGGGGTGGGCATATTTTGCCAGCACTCGCGCCGCTTCCAATACCGACACCGTGCCGCTGGCGGGGTCTTGTGCGCCCTGCGCAATATCATGCCCGTCGTAATGGCTGCCCACCATCACAATTTCATCGGGATGGTCACTGCCCGGCAACTCGCCGACCACGTTCCATGATGTGGCGGGAAAAAGTTCATCGGTGGTGGTGATGCGCAGAGTCACGTCGCCATATTTTTTCACCGCCCGCCGCAGAAAATCACCGTCTTCTTTTGAAACGGAAATGGCGGGAATTTTCCCCGCTTGCCCTTTGTATCCGACGCTGCCGGTAGCGGGTCCGTATGCCGGATAATGATTGGCAAAAATAAACGCCGATGCTCCGGCGAGCATACTGCGCCCGTATTTTTCGTTGCGGTGAATCCACCGTTTGGAACCTTTTGGGGCAACCACACTGCTGGTCAGCACCACATTCCCCGAAATTTCCGCCGCTCGCGCGTCAAAATCGGTGGGCGCGCCGTCGCCCATATCGACCAATCGGGCTTCCACAGATGCCGCCGGTGACAACGGCAGG
>JALVZI010000404.1 GCA_027022125.1 Anaerolineae bacterium
GGTTTTGCGCCCGTTTTCCACCGCCCATTTCATCAACTGCCCCACGCCATCGCGGTCGATGGTTTGGAACGGGTTTTTGGGCAGAATGCCGTCTTCCACATATTTCAGCAAAAAGCCGGCTTCGGCATCGTCGCGGGAGTAACCGAAAGTCATCTGGGTCAGGTCGTTGGTGCCGAAAGAGAAGAATTCGGCAACCTCGGCGATTTCTGCGGCAGTGACAGCCGCGCGCGGAATTTCAATCATCGTGCCGAATTTGTATTCAATGTTCACGCCCTGCTCTGCCATCACGGTTTTTGCCACTTCTTCCAATTGCGGCTGGATGGTTTTCAGTTCGTTCACGTGTCCCGTCAGCGGAATCATCACTTCCGGTTTCGGTTCCAGCCCTTCTTTTTTGACCATACAGGCGGCTTCAAAAATGGCGCGAACCTGCATTTTGACGATACCGGGCATCATCATACTGAGCCGCACACCGCGCAGCCCCATCATCGGGTTGCTTTCGTGCATACTTTCGATGGCTGCCAGCAGTTCCTCTTTTTCCGCCAAGCCTTCGGTTTCGCCTTTGCAGCGCATTTCAATCACTTCGGCGAAAACTTCATCGTGGTCGGGCATAAATTCGTGCAACGGCGGGTCAATCAGGCGGATGATGACGGGCAAACCGGTCATCGCGCGGAACAACCCGGCAAAATCTTCTCGCTGATACGGCAGCAGTGCATCCAGTGCCGCTTGTCGTTCTTCTTCCGTGTCTGCCAAAATCATTTTTTGGACGGTCGGCAAGCGTTCTTCTTCAAAGAACATATGCTCGGTGCGGCACAGACCGATGCCCTGTGCGCCGTAATTGCGGGCGCGCTGGGCGTCTTTTGGGTAATCAGCGTTCGTCCACACTTGCAGGCGACGGAACCCGTCTGCCCAACTGAGAAGCGTTTTCAGGTCTTCCTGTTCTTCCAGTTCGGCAACCACCATCGGAATTTCGCCGACAAAGGCTTCGCCGCTGCCGCCGTCAATCGAAATGACATCGCCTTCTTTGATGGTGATACCGTTGGCGGTAAATTCGCGTTTTTCGCCGTCAATCACCATATCGCTGGCGCCGACCACACACGGCACGCCGAATTGGCGGGCGACCACAGCGGCGTGGCTGGTGGCGCCACCTTCGCTGGTGAGAATGCCTTTTGCCGCCAGCATTCCGTGCACGTCATCGGGGCGGGTGAACGGGCGCACCATAATCACGTCCTTGCCCTCTTCTTTGCCCCATTTTTCCGCCAAATCGGCATCGAATGCCACCACACCGACTGCCGCGCCGGGCGAGGCGTTGACCGCTTTCGTCAGGCGTTTGCCTTCGGCGGCGGCGGCTTTTTTCGCGTCGGGGTCAAATTGCGGGTGCAGCAGGGTGTCAACCTGTTCGGGGGTCACGCGCAAAACGGCTTCTTCGCGGGTGATGAGCCCTTCGTTTGCCATATCCACCGCAATTTTGATGGCGGCGCGGGCGGTGCGCTTGCCGTCGCGGGTTTGCAGCATCCACAGTTTGCCATTTTCAATGGTGAATTCCATATCCTGCATTTCGCGGTAGTGTTTTTCCAGAATGTCGCAAATTTCCACGAATTGCTTGAAGGCTTCGGGAAGTTCTTTTTCCATCTCGGCGATGGGGGTGGTGTTGCGGATACCGGCGACCACATCTTCGCCCTGCGCGTTGATGAGATATTCGCCGTACAGCACGCGCTCGCCGGTGGACGGGTCGCGGGTAAAGGCGACGCCGGTGCCGGAGGTGTTGCCCATATTGCCGAAAACCATCGTGACCACATTGACTGCCGTGCCCAAATCGTGGGGGATACCGGCGGCGTTGCGGTAATCGATAGCGCGTTTGCTGTTCCAACTTTTGAAAACGGCTTCGGTCGCCAGGCGGATTTGCTCGATGGGGTCTTGCGGGAAGTCGCGTCCGGTTTCTTTTTTGAAGATAGCCTTAAATTTTTCGACCACTTCCTGCCACTGGTCGGCGTTCAGTTCGGCGTCGGTTTTAACGCCGGCTTTGGCGCGGGCTTCTGTCAGCACTTCTTCAAAGCCGTCATCATCCACGCCCATTACCACACTGCCGAACATTTGCACCAAACGGCGATAGGCGTCGTACACAAAACGGGCGTCGCCGGTCAGTTTCACCATTCCGGCGGCAACATCATCATTCAGCCCGATGTTCAGCACGGTGTCCATCATACCGGGCATCGAAAATTTTGCGCCGGAGCGGCACGAAACGAGCAGCGGGTTGTCGGGGTCGCCGAATTTTTTGCCGGTTTTCTGTTCGACCACTTTCAGCGCGTCAACTTCCTGCTCCCACATTCCCGGAGGGAATTTTTCCCCTTCCGCCAAAAAGGCGTTACAGGCTTCGGTGGTAACGGTGAATCCGGGCGGTACGGGCAGCCCGACACGCGCCATATCGGCGAGGTTGGCGCCTTTGCCGCCCAGCAATCCGCGGACACCTTCC